>CAKQOW010000021.1 GCA_934256595.1 uncultured Clostridia bacterium | reverse complement strand
CAGCCAAGATTGTCATAAAGCTTCTCTTCAACGTTCGAACCCGGAAGCGGCTCCTGCACCCAGCCTGTAGGCTCGCCACTCTCGTCTCTCACAAAAAACGGGGCCGCGCCTGTTTCCGGTGTATCCCTGCTGATTTCCATAAGCTCAAGAGCCTTTGAATTGTACCAGCAGGCGTGATCCGTAAAGTCCTGAAGTCTTACCGGTCTGTCTGATACATATTCATCAAGCCATTCTTTTTCAGGTCCGTTTTCATCAAACATTGCAGGCGGATAGCATTCGCCGAAGAAATACGGGATTTCTTCCTTAGGGTGCTTCTCGCAGTAGGCCTTTACCCATGAGAGAAGCTCTTTCATATCGTCAAACTCCGGCATCTGAATTCTCCACCTGCTCTTTGCTATTGTTTCAGGATGAGTGTGCCCGTCTATAAGGCCGGGGAGAACAAGTCTCCCCTCAAGATCAATGACTCTTGTTTCCGCCGTTTTGTATTTAAGACATTCTTCTGTGGTTCCCACACAGATAAATTTCCTGTCTTTTATGCAGACTGCCTCTGCATATTCTTTTTCTTTGTTGCTTTTATATATTTTTCCGTTAAATAATATTAAATCTGCTTTCATATTTACTGTCCTTTTTTAATTTACCGGATCTTTTTTCTTCCCGACTGCAAGCAGAACCGCTCCCAGTACAGATGCTATGATGCCTCCCCATCTTGCCACGCTTATCATAAGCCAGAAGTTGCTTGTAAGTCCGCTTCCGTAAAGGTCAAGATAGTATTCAGGCCCCCAGTCTCCCTCATACCAGCTCAGAAACAGACTGCCCACTACAGCATACAGCCCGAATGCAAGTATATATGCGCCAAATCTCTGCAGGTCGCCCTTTGCCATTCTGGTTTTAGGGTTGATAGGGTATTTAACAGGGTCAAGCTTGTACATTCCACCATACAGCCACTTAAAAAGTATATAGAACACAACTGCCGAGCCGATTGATATAAATCCGAGCAGGAAGTATTCCGTACCGTTTACCAGAAGACCGATAGTTGCAATTACCATAGGCAGTATTGCAATCAATGTAATCTTTGCTTTGCCTCCCCTGATATACCAGCAGTCTCTTTCTTCTACAGGATACATTTTTCTTATCTTAAGAAGCGCCAGACCGAGTATTACATATACCATCAGCGCCAGCGGCGTAAGTATTGTTACAAGGGTTTCAAAGTTAAAGTTCATCATTACTACGGAGAATGCTCCAAGCAGCAGTATTGCCAGCGCAGGAACTCCTCTCCTTTTTGACACCTTAACCAGGAAGTTAGGACACAGATGGTCATCTGCCATTACAAAGAATCCTCTTGAGCCTGCAGCTATGTATGAATTGAAGATTGCAGCCTGTGAAGCTATTGCAATTACAAGGAACGCGACACCCCAGCCATAGCCAAGACACTGTGTAAGCACATCGCCGTAGCCAAGACCTTCAGTTCCCCATTCTTCCCATGGTCCTACAGATACAAGACCTGCTACTGTAGGAAGTATGTAGCTTAAAGCAATAAGCGGCATTGCCAGCTTGAATCCTTTAGGAATAACTTCCGGGTTTTCGAGTTCGCCCGCCATATTTGATACGCATTCATATCCGCAGTACATCCATATAACCAGACATATGCTGCCTCCGAGGCTGTCTATTATCGATTGTCCCTCCGGTGTAAACGGCTCTATCGGATTATACTCCCAGTTGCAGAAACCTACTACCGTTACTGCGGTGAATGCAATAAGTATCAGCACTGAAAGTATTGTACTTACCATGCCAACTTCTTTGAGTCCCATCAGATTGATTATTACAAAAAAAGCGATTATTCCAAACTTGACTATAAAGGATACAAACGGATCGTTTAATGCCGGTATAAAGTCTGCCGCATAGCCCACAATCAGTACAACATAGGTTGCCGAGGACAGATATATGGAAATGGTTCCCCACCAGCCCATACAGAATCCCCAGAATTCTCCGAAGGCCTCTTTTACCCATACATAGATACCTCCCTCACTCGGCATAAGCGCAGACAGTTCAGATACTGTCTGACAGATCGGAAATGCCCATATAACTGCGAATATTACCAGCATCGCTATTGTAAGCCCCGGCCCCGATGTCGGGATCATATCTTCTATTCCAAAAGCTCCTGCCGCTACAAGACAGAACAGCAGGAATGCTATCTGGAAAGGCTTCATAGTGTGTTTTTTTAAGCCCGCAACACCGTCCTGACCGATGTTGCTCTGAGGCACGCTGTTATGCTCTTTCATTTCTTTTCCTCCATAAAAACAAAATATACTACGTCTTTTAAGGAAATTATGATATACTGTTCTGAGAAATACCATTGTCGTTTTTTCTCAAAATACTTTGCTTTTAACGAAGAATCAGCTATTATATGTTTATGGATATTAAAGAAATACTTACAGAAACCTCTCCTGACAGACCATACCAGATCTCTGTTCAGAAGATAGAAAAAATTCACCCTCATTATCACAACAGCGCTCTTGAGCTTGTTTTTTGCCTTGGCGGCTCTGTGACCGTTATTTCATCACATCAGAGGATTGTTTTAAACGAGGGCGAAATGTTCACTCTCGATTTTGGTGATATTCATTATCTCTTCTCCGATACCGACAACACCACTCTGATTTTCAATCTTGATCTGACTGTGCTGAGCACTCCCTGGGACGACCTTAAATACCACTTTTTTACCTGTGAAAGCTGCCACTGCTATCCTTATCAGCAAAAGCCTATGGAGCAGGTAAAGGATATTGTGCTGTCTCTTGCCTATTCAGCGCTTTCAGGAAATATCAGCAAATACGGCAAGAGTGATCTGCGGGCTGTGAATCGTCTTGTTTCTCTGTTTATTAAATATTTCTGCTGGCTGAATTATGAGAACTACGACGACTACATGAACGAAAATTTCTATAACCGCTATTATCATATTCAGGGCTACTGTATCGAAAATTTCAGAGAGAAAATAACGGTTGCCCAGCTTGCGCAGATGGAGCATATAAGTGAGAATTATCTGTCCCAGTTTATGAGCAAAACAGCCTTTTACAGCTACAGCCAGATGATAGGCTATATTCGCTGCTATGAAGCGGAGCATCTGCTGCTGCTTACCGATATGCCCAATTACGATATATCCTATGCCTGCGGATTTTCGGATCCCAAATATTTTTACAAGACCTTCCGGCAGTGGTGGGGCTGCACGCCTACACAGCACAGGCAGAGCTGCAGGGAATACATGAAGCAGCCTGCAAACTATGATGTCCTTTCAGATGAGGCCGCTGCGGCTTTTGTCAGGGATTATATCACCAATCACCATATCGAAAAAGTTTTCAGGTAGTTTTCATATATTGTTCCGCAGCAGAAAAGGCAGCCTCATGCAAGCTGCCCTCTATCTGACACTTTTAACATTTCTCCATACCGCAAGGATATGCGCTTTTTGCCATCTGTTTCTCATGCATTACCGTACTGTAAAAACCATATCCGCCGGAAAGATTATAACATTCAAAACCATACTGTGACAGAATACAGCACGCAATATAACTTCTGAGGCCTGACTGACACACGACATAAACAGGGTTTTTTATATCAAATTCCTCAATATGCTCTCTCAGTTCATCAACCGGTATATTAAAAAAGCCTTTTATGTGTCCGCTGTCAAACTCCTCTGCCGTCCGGACATCAATCAGTGTCATACTGCCGTCACACTTAAGCTTCTCCACCTCATTCCAGTGAAACTGTGCAACCTTTTCTGTTTTCAGGTTTTCAATCATAAACCCTGCCATATTAACAGGATCCTTTGCCGAAGAATAAGGCGGCGCATAAGCCAGCTCAAGCTCCGCAAGCTTATCTGCTGTCATTCCCGCGCGTATTGCAGCTGCAAGCACATCTATTCTTTTATCCACCCCTTCATAGCCTGCAATCTGCGCTCCGAGCAGGCGAAGCGTCTCCTTTTCATACAGAACTTTCATATACATGGTCTGCCCTCCCGGGTAATAGGCAGCATGAGAAACCGGAGAAAGAATGACCTTATCATATACAATCCCTGCAGCCTCCGCTGTTTTTTCATTTATGCCGGTAACAGCTCCTGTCATTTCAAAAATCTTAATAACAGATGAACCCTGTGTTCCTTTAAACATACTGTTTCCTCCGCATATATTGTCTGCGGCGATACGTCCCTGTTTGTTAGCCGGTCCTGCAAGAGAAATCAGGGCTTTCTTCCCTGTTACAAAATGAGATACTTCAACCGCATCTCCAACAGCATAAATATCAGGGACAGAAGTCTCCATATACTCATTAACTGCAACAGCTCCGCGAATCCCCAATGCCAGTCCTGCTTTTTCTGCCAGCACTGTATCAGGCTCCACTCCGACTCCCAGCAGCACCATATCGGAAGATATCGGCTCGGAGTCCTTTATCATAGTCACCGGCTTACCTCCTTTACTGCTGAAGCCTGTAACTGTTTTTTCCAGTTCGAGCTTTACTCCATGGCTTCTCATCTGCGCATGTATAAAGCTTGCCATATCTGCATCCATAGGTGCAAACAGCTGATTTGAACGCTGAATTACAGTCACAGATATCCCCATAGCTATCAGGTTCTCTGCCATTTCCAGTCCGATAAATCCCCCTCCCACTAAAACTGCAGTCGCCGGTTTATATTCTTCAATAAACTTTCGAATACGCAAAGTGTCTTCCACTGTCCTTAGTGAAAAAATCCTGTCTGAAGTTACTCCCGGCAGGTGCGGAACAACAGGTTTTGCTCCGGGGGACAGCAGTAGCTTGTCGTATTGCTCATGATAAATCTCTCCGGTATCCAGCCTTCGTATTGCAACAGTTTTACTTTTAACATCAATATCCACCGCTTCATTTCGCACTCTTACATCAATATGAAAACGCTCCCAGAAGATCTGCGGCGTCTGCAGAGTCAGCTCTGCCTGCTCCCTGATCACGCCTCCGATAAAATACGGCAACCCGCAATTTGCATAAGAGACATAGTTACTGCGTTCTAATACAATAATCTGTGCTGTTTCATCCAGACGTCTTATACGAGCTGCGGCAGAAGCCCCGCCTGCCACACCGCCTATAATAATCACCTTCATATTGCTTCCTCCACCATCTCTGCAATCTCTGCCTTAGGGCGATAGCCGACCTTTGCATCAACTGCTTTTCCATTTTTAAACATTACCAGCATAGGTATTCCCGTCACCTGAAACTGCCTTGCAAGTTCTCTTTGTTCATCAACATTGATTTTGCCTACCTTTATAATCCCTTCATATTCATCTGCAATTTCCTTAACTACAGGAGAAAGCATTCTGCACGGCCCGCACCAGCCTGCCCAAAAGTCCACCAGAACAGGCTGGTCAGCCTCTATAACTTCTTTTTTAAAATTAGACATTGTAATCTCTACCATAACAAAAATTCCTCCCTTATATTATTTTTTTATTCTTCAGCCTGCAGATATCCTGTGTCATTGTCCCCATCGGGCAAAATGTGCACCATGTTCTCGGTTTATATATTATCATTACAGCTATACCCAGAATCAGAGAGGACAGCATCAGGCTGTAAAACCCGAAACTGAATTGTGCTACCCAGTCCTCCACCATTCCTGCAGTATACGTCCATCCCCACGGAACACGAAAAGTCCACAGCAGTTTAATGCTTTCTCGCAAAGTCCCGCCGCCTGCTCCCACGATCCATGTCTGAAATACCATATTCCCAAACATAGTTAAAAAGAAAATCAGGAAGCCATACCGGAATCCTTTTGATGACAGCCAACGAGGAGTTTGCTTAAATCGTGACAGCTTCAATTCTCCGCCCAGTCCGGCAAACAGCTGCCCGCGTCCGCAGAGATGATTGCAGAAAAATTTATTTCCGCCAATAACCGCAATACAAAGGGGCAGCAGAAAATCAATCATACCAAGCCAGGCAAACAATATATTGAAAAAGCCCAGAGCAAAAAACAGAACAGACCATATCCATAAATAATCATACCAGTGTTTTTTCTTCAAAGTTTCACCTCTCTTTTAAGCTTATGCTGCCGGCAGGACATATTTTTAAACACATACCGCACCCCACGCAGTTATCTTCTGTTACAGCCGCATAACAGCCGCAATATACCTTTATTGCAGCTTTAGGGCATTGGTTTTCACATGCCCCGCAAGCCACACATCTTTTGTTATTCACTACAGCAGTTTTTCCTGATGCCATTTAACCCTCCGTTAATTCTTAATTGATTTATAATAGAGCATGCAGTGACAGAAGCCTTCGAATTCAGGATCTTTAATCTGCTCCTTAAATTCCCGGCACATACATTTTGTCTCCTCCGTACGCTCCGTACGGCAGGGGCAATATCCGCCCGTATGCTCAAGTCCTTCTTTTATCACATCAACTATCTGTTTGTCTTTGTTCAGTGTAATTTTCATCTGCTGCACCTCCTTATGTTACATTCATTCTAACCCATAAGAAATCCGTTTACTGTGACTTGGTCACACTTTACATCAAAAATTTCAAAAAATAAAAAGAGCAACATTCTCATTTTAATATCACTCTTTTTCTTCTCTACTATATATATGAAGTAAATCTGCTCATTTACAGGAGCTTTTTGATCTCGTCTATGTTTTCAAGCTTTATTTCTCCACGCTTCAGCTCTACCAGACCTGCTTCAGCAAACCGTTTGAGCATTCGAGCCACAGCTTCTCTCGCAGAGCTTATATGCACTGCAATCTGATCATGGGTAATATATATGTTCTTTACTCCGGTTCTTTCATATTCTTCAACAAGAAATCCTGCAAGACGCTGGTCGAGCCTTTTAAACATAATCTGCTGCATGGACCACATGACATCCGAGAATCTCCCAATCGCCAGTTCATATAAAAAACATTTCACATGGATATTTCTGCTCTGCAGGCAGTCAATTGTCCCCGACGGAATAACAAGTATATCGCTGACCTTCTCGGCAGTCATGCCGGTATCAAAAGTAATCTCACTTATAATGCAGGAAGCAGACAGCACACAGATTTCTCCCGGATGCAGATTAAACAGGGTAACCTCCCGGCCCTCATCTGAAAGCAGAGATGTTCTGAGCCTGCCCTTAAGCAGCAAAAGCATTCCCAGACATTCATCAGCGCCTCCGTAAACAAAAGCGCCTTTTTCATATCTGCGCAAAAAAGCATTTCTTTGTATAAGCTGTTTTTCTTCTTCTGTTAATTCTGTCCAGAAAGGAATCTGCTCAAAAGACTTCCTCGTTATCTCCATGCGTTTATTTGTCATCAGTGGCAGCCTTTATTCCCACAGCTGTGACTGCCGCAGGAGTTATTTTCACCATGATGCTCATGGTGACTGCACTGTACATCCGGATTATAGTTAAGCTTTCCTGACAGAAGTTCTGTC
The DNA here is from genome assembly GCA_934256595.1 of uncultured Clostridia bacterium. Lineage (GTDB taxonomy): Bacteria > Bacillota > Clostridia > Peptostreptococcales > Anaerovoracaceae > UMGS973. Next base: position 28,281 of record CAKQOW010000021.1, on the reverse strand, counting down.
ACTGCGGTATCCGCATCACCGCTTACACCTCCGTATAATCTGATGCCGGCTTCAGCCAGAGCGGTCTGCGCTCCGCCGCCGATTCCGCCGCATATCAGTGTGTCTGCACCATGCTTCATCAGAAATCCTGCAAGCGCTCCATGTCCGCTGCCCGCAGTTTCTATAATTTCAGAATTGACAATCTCTGTATTATCAGTCTCATAGAATTTAAATCTCTCTGTATGTCCGAAATGCTGAAATATCTGTCCGTTTTCATAAGGTACTGCAATTTTCATAGTGAAACCTCCCCTGTTTCTGTTCTTTAGCTCTGTTCTCTTATTATTGTCTGCCTGCCGGCATTTAAGTTCGCAGCGGCAATTCTCCCTGCCGTCGCATACACGATAATTACCGCCTGCAATAACCAGCTTCCTGCCGTAAACAATACAGGCTGCAAGCTTACGTCTTGCATTTTCATAAATTTCCTGTACTGTTGATCTCGAAATATCCATTTGAAGCGCGCATTGCTCATGAGTTTTTTCTTCTAGGTCCACCAGACGAATAACCTCATACTCATCTACTGTCATTATAATGGGGCTTTCCCCTGTGTGTTTCTCAGGGCGAAAGCTATCTGTCCGCGGCACATTACAGATTCTGCGACATTTCTGCGGTCTTGCCATTAAGAACCCTCCTTTATTTTCGGTATATACCGATTATATCATTTTTGAAATCATAATTCAAGCCTTCAGAATATATTCTTCCCTGTACAAATATTCCCCCTGCAATTATGATCCCGAGGTTGACAGCTAAAAGTTAACTGCTTTTTTGCATATCTTTTTTGGCGTCACTTTTGCATCCTTCTGTTGTTTTGAGATAATCCTATGGCTTTTTTCATATTCACCTTTGTAATAATCTGATAATCAGTATATTACCCCTGTTTTTCTTTCTCCGAGTTTAAGTGAGTTAAAGAATTAAGCGTTTGCAACGCTTACAGCTGTTTTTCTGCTTCTGAGGGTTCAAACTCCCGCCTGCTCTGTCAATTCACCGATGCACCCTGCTTTATTATCTTTCTGCGGCTTTTCCAGCCGGTTTTTAACGATACAGCTGTTTTCTAAAAGTCTTTTGGTTTTTTTGACCGTATGTTATACTGAATCTAAACAATCATTATACCTTTTTTCTTTTTGATCGTATAAATAAACAGAAGGAGGAAGCAAGGTTATAAACAGCAAGACATAGCAATCAGATTTGAGCGATCACTCTCATACAAAATTATACGGGAGAGATCATTATATGAAAAAAGCAGAAAAGGACTTGACACAAGTATAAAGCTCAACAGTGTTGATTTTAATACAAAGATAAAGAGCAACAATTCCGATATAAAGATGTTGAAAAACGACTGAAAAGTGCTGTCCCCCCCATTGACGATGAAAGGAGAAAAACAATGGAACTGAACAAAGAATTATTGGAAAAAGTAAAAAAAATGAAAACACCCGAAGAACTTTTGGCATTTGCAGAAGAAAATGGCATTGAAATGACAAAAGAAAAAGCGGATGCGTATTTTAAGCAGCTCGGCACAAGCTCCGGCAATATAGCAGATGACGAGCTTGAAAATGTTTCGGGCGGCAAATTTGACGAAATGGAAGACCAGAAGCTACCCCCGGGTTGGACATGCCCGAACTGTGGCAAATATATTCCGAAAACCATTACGGACTTAGTACAGCCGAGACTCAGATGCCCGTACTGCCTGTCGATAATAAACATCGATCGGGAAAATCCTGAAGCACGAAAATAAACTGATACAGCTGCCGTACCGGCTCTGTCCATGGAACAATTGATGGAATATCTGAGTGCGCGATGAGGAACCGGCAGCCTGTTTCGCCTTGTTTGCAGACTGCCTCCTCGACTCCCATCTCAGTCGCGTGCCTGAGCGTTTTCGCCCGGGCGTTTGAGTGTTCACTCACGCGCCAAAATGTATATTTACACGAAAAAGAGGCAAAAAACGAGTTCGATTTGTGTAAAGTCACCTTCTTTAGCCCCGTATCCTTCTCCTGCTGCATCCGGAAAACTTCTTCTCATGCAGGCACAAAAGCTTCCATATGGAACGGTCGTTGCCGCAGCGGACATAAAGAATCTCCTGCACTTCATAATAATACTCCTTTCCGCGGATTCCCTGCTTGTTGACATATACATTTTTTTCATGGGTACGCCATGTAATCTATTGCGAATGTTTTCTCCCTGTACAAATATTCCCCCTGCAATTATGATATATTATATAATTCTCTTACTTAATATATGTGATTTTACAGATTAAAACCATTATTTCGTATATACCACTTGCTGATTACGCTGCGTAATACTCTATAATAACCTCATACAGAAAGGAGGTGAAGGCTATGTCAATGTATACAACAGGAGAAATAGCTAACCTGTGTGAAGTAACCGTCAGGACTGTGCAGTATTACGACTCACGCAGTATTCTTGTTCCCAGCCGGCTGTCAGAGGGCGGCAGGAGACTCTACTCAGAGGATGACCTCAGAAAAATGAAAACCATATGTTTCCTGAGAAGCCTTGGTCTGTCTATAGACTCTATCAGAGAAATTCTTGAAGATGCTCATCCGGAGCAGATTATCGCCCTTATCCTGCAACAGCAGGAGATAGCTTTGCGGAGTGGAATAGAAGAAAACGAAAAAAAGCTTGCACTTATTGCAGAGCTTAAAAAAGGAATGAAGCTTACCGGCGATTTCTCCGCAGACTCCATAGGTGATATAGCCGGTATTATGGAAAACAGAAAAAAACTGCGCAAGGTACACGCGGTAATGCTCGTACTTGGGGTAATAATGGACATAATCGAAATCGGAACCCTTATTATATGGATTTCAAAAGGCATCTGGTGGCCGTTTGTGGCGGGACTCCCCGTTATAATTACCTTGGGTGTATGGATTTCAATGTACTATTTCAAAAGGACTCTGTATATCTGTCCGGAATGTCATAAGGTTTTCAGACCGGGGATTAAAGAAGCGATTTTTGCAGCTCACACACCTGCGACCCGAAAACTGAAATGCCCGGAATGCAGCCACAAGGGTTACTGTGTTGAGATATATGGAAAAGAGGCGGCAGAATGAGAAACTTCAAAAAGCCGCTTCTTTTTTCGGCTGCAATGCTTCCGGTTATCATTCCTGCGGTTATTCTGACAGCCTTTTACCAGATACAGCTTTATCCCGCAGATGCCGTAAATCAGCTTGGAAGCAAAGCAGCGCTGATTATACTCTCGGCAGTTCAGGGCAGCCTGCTTGTTGCAGTATGCTGTTTTTTCGGGTATATTCTTGCAGACAAAACAGGTCTTTGGAAACCACTGTATATAGAAAGGGACAAACTGTTTAAAACCATTGCGCTGGCAAGCTCCGCAGGACTTGTATTCAGTCTGGATTACTGGACTTTCGGAGCATATGAGCCTTTAATTCAAAGCTCCATAACAGGTCCGGGGCTGTCTGTCGCAGGCTTTGGAGCTGCTGTTCTTTACGGCGGTATTGCCGAGGAAATCCTTATGAGATTATTCCTTATGTCCCTTATATCGTTCATACTGTGGAAGCTTTTCTGCAGAAGCACGCCAAAGAATAAGCTTCCTGATATAATTTTTATAGCAGCTAATATCATTTCGACTCTGCTGTTTGCCGCAGGACATCTGCCGGCGACGGCTGCTGCCTTCGGAGAACTTACTCCTATGTTGCTTGCAAGATGCTTTTTGCTAAACGGTGGCTTTGGACTGCTGTTTGGCCGGCTGTACCGCAGATACGGCATCTGGTATGCCATGGCAGCTCATATCTTTGTTCACATAGTCAGCAAGGCTGTATGGCTCATATTAATATAACTATTGGAAAGAATAACAGTTAACGCTACCCTGTTCAGATTACTTCCTATAGTCAAATCAGTTATAACGTTTATAATTATTGACTTTTAGCTGTTTTTCGTATATAATTATAAACATTAAGGAGTTGGTTATATGGGCAAAAAAGCAGTTACAATTCTCCCCGCAACGAAGCAGATACTGGAAACAATGGGAGAGCAGATAAAGCTTGCAAGACTTCGCAGGAGTCTGTCAGCAGCACTGGTTGCAGAAAGAGCAGATATAAGCCGGGCCACTTTATGGAAAGTCGAAAAAGGCGATCCGTCAGTGGCAATCGGTATATATGCAGCCGTTCTGCATGCATTAAACAATATGGACAGCGACCTGCTTCTGGTTGCCAAAGATGATAAGCTGGGAAGAACACTTCAGGATCTGGCGCTGCCTGTTCGCAAGCGGGCGCCTAAAGGAGAATAACATGTCAAAAACAATTTATGTATATGAAACCTTCAGTTCACAAAAATCAGAAATAATGGGCTATCTTTATATTGATTTTTCTCGTGGTTCTGAACATCATTCTTTTGAATTTGATAATAACTGGCTTAAATCACACAGCTGCAAATTCACACTTGACCCGGAGCTGTATTTTACTCAGGGAAGGCAGTACCCCGCAGGCAAACCCACCTTTGGAATATTCTCTGATGCATCACCGGACCGCTGGGGAAGAGTCCTGATGGAAAGAAAAGAAAGGTTTACTGCAGACAAAGAGTCCCGCAAGCCAAAAAAATTAAACAGCGGTGATTATCTCCTTGGCGTATATGATGAAAGTCGTATGGGCGCTCTCCGCTTTAAATCTGAGACATCAGGAGATTTTCTATCATATGACAAAGAAACTTCTGTACCTCCCTGGACAGCGCTTCGTACTCTTGAAGAGGCTTCAAGAAATTTTGAAAATGAAGAAACAACACTGCAGGAAAAATGGCTAAACCAGCTTATCAGACCGGGTTCATCTCTAGGCGGTGCAAGACCAAAGGCAACTGTTAAAGATCCTGACGGTGAACTCTGGATTGCGAAATTTCCATCAAGAAAAGATGATTATAATATCGGTGCCTGGGAAAAAACAGCAAACGATCTGGCTGTATTATGCGGGCTAAATGTCCCTCAAACCAGACTGGAGAATTTCTCAAAGCTTGGAAGCACTTTTCTGGTAAAAAGATTTGATCGAAACGAAACCAAAAGAATTCATTTTGCTTCAGCAATGACTATGCTGGGCAAAACAGATGGCGCTTCATCAGATGATGGTACCAGCTACCTTGAAATTGTATCATTTATAAAATCAAATGGAGCCGACCCAAAGAAAGACCTGCTTGAACTATGGAAAAGGATCGTCTTTAATATGGCTATAACGAATAGTGATGATCATCTAAGAAACCATGGATTTTTGCTTAGAAAAGACGGTTGGCATCTTTCACCGATATATGATATTAACCCTGTACCATATGGGGATACCCTGGCGCTAAACATAGATAATATCAGTAATGAAATTTCCCTTGAACTTGCAGTTGAATCAGCACATTATTATTGTATTCTTAAGAAAGATGCCGTAAATATAGCTATAGACATTATTGATACTATAAAGAATAATTGGGAGAAATCCGCTTTATCAAACGGACTTACTCACGCTGCTATCGAAAATATGCGCCCGGCATTCAACCTTTGTAAATAAATTCAAACACGCCATTCCTGTCGGATACAGCGGCTGCAATTCTGTATCCGGCATTTTTTATTATATATTTTTTAACTTGTATGTGACAAACATATATGTCAGTTCGTTTAATATATGAGTACTCAAAAGCGAGGTATAGTATTGAACATTTCACAGATTTACAATGAACACAAAAACTCAGTGTATCGTCTTGCACTGACATATATGCATTCCGCAGGTGAGGCAGAGGATATCTGTCACGATGTATTTATGCGGTTTATCCAGAACAGTGCTTCCGTCTGCAAAGGAAAAGAACGCGCGTGGCTTATGACCGTTACCGCAAATCTATGCAAGGACAGGCTCAGGCTTCTAAAACGTCACTCAAACGAAGCGCTTCCCGAAGATATACCCTATACTTCCGGCAGCACACTTGAAATCACCGATGCGGTAATGTCACTTTCTGTGAAGGAGCGTACGGTTATCTACCTCTACTACTATGAGGGCTACTCTACGGCAGAGATTGCACAGATACAGAAAATAAGTCGGTCTGCTGTAACCTCAAGGCTTGAGAGAGCCCGGAAACATCTTAAAAACAGGCTGGAGGAAGAATAAATGACAGATAAATATTTTGAAAAATATATAAAGGAAACGGACAGCATAACTCTTTCAAAGGAAGCTGACGAAGCCATTTACAATGATCTTCTCGAAGCCTGCAAGGCTCAGAAAGGAGATTATATAATGACATACAAAAAAAAGCGCACTCTGCGCATAGGCCTTATTGCAGCAGCGCTCATTGCGGTGCTCGCCGCAACCGCATTTGCAGCTATAAATGCTCATATTGAGATGAAGCGTACCGATTACGGACAGTCTACGGAAATTGATTTTGCAAAAACAGATGATGCAAAGCTGGAGCTTGGATTTTACTATCCCGAATATATTCCTGACGGTTATACAAAGGTGTTTGTTTCGGAATACGATAACAGAATGCAGACTGTAGTATATGAAAACCCGCAGGGAGCAGAGCTCAGGTATATTTATGAAACTGCAGGTGAGGGCGGTCAGGTTTCCTTTGAAAACATCAAATCAGAAGAAACAGTCGATATCAACGGCAGCAGTGGCACACTCTACACTCTGTCCGACGGCAGCAGAATTCTGCTGTGGACAAATGATGCGGCAGGCATCGGGTTTACGCTTACTGCAACAGATAAGGACATAGCCCTGATAAAAACAGCCAGAAGCATTGCTTCCTCTGACAAGCCTATGCAGGCAACGGATATACGCAGCAGATAATTTCAGCAAAGGCAGACACTTTGATTGGTGCCTGCCTTGTTTGTTATTTCAGATATTCCCCCAGCATCTCCTTAACACATTCTTTAACATTCCTTATGGTTTTTTCTGCATGTGGTCTGCTCATACAAACCATATCAGCAACTGCAAGCAAATCCTCCTCTTTCGGGTCCTTTCCATTTCCATGTATGCTGGTTGCATGCTCTCCCCATAGAGAACTGCTGTACGTCAGATCATATGCAGGCGAAAGCTTCCACCTGCTCTCATCACAATCATAAAGGAAACTGAAATTTTTGGCGTGGTCATCGCGATTATGAGCAAACACGTTAAAGCACGTCAGCCTGTACAGCTTCTCTACCTCATTAAAATCCTTTGTAAGCTCTAAGGTTGCTTTCATCAGAATATCATAGTCAAGCGCCAGATCACGATGAGAAGTTTCCAAAAGCCCTGAGGCTGAAATCATATGGATTTTCTTCGCAGTTCCGTCTTCTGAAACCCTCCTGTCAAATCGCTTCGTACCGAAATATCCATCACATTTTTTCGATGAAAACAGTCTGGTTTCTGCCATCTCGATACCGCACTGCCTTGCGCAAACCGCATAGTCATACTCCTGCCTGCCGATTTCTTTTTTGTCCTCAAGTGACGGAAACTTTATAATCCATGGTTCTCCCTCAAACTCAGTAAGAATTTTAGGCCTTGCTCCGCCGGAAGATGCTCCGAGGCTGAAAAGCTCATCAAGGCTTTCAGTATATTCGGTTGCAAGAAGCCTGCTGCATTCCCCTGCAATATAGTCAAGATCACCGGTCATTTTATTCCCTTTAAGGTTATATTCCGGCACATACTCAAGAGCTCCCATACCTGAACTTCCCACAACTGCAAGCCTGTCAAGGCTCTCCAGTTCCGCCGGATTAATAGGATTTCTGAGAAGCAGGCGATCTACCAGCAGCCTGCCCCAGCCATCCGGAAGGCTGTCGGAAAAGACTCCGAACAATCCGTCAAAAGGCAGAATCTTAGGAATAAAAAGTTTATGGCTCATGGGCAGTGAAAACGGGCTGATTGAAAATCCCTCGGCAAGCCACTCCTCACTGTACTGAAAAGCTGCAATATGCTCCTTGTAAAGCGCCAGTGTGCCTACGGTTTTTCCGTCATAATTAACTTTTAACTGTCTGTTTCTGTCCATTGATAATTTCCTCTATAGATAAAAACGGTACCTCTGCAAACAGTTCTGAAAGCTCATCGTCTATTTCCAATGCAATAGCAATTTTAATCAGCGATTTCAGCGAAATCTCTCCTGTGCTTTCAAAGCGCTTGACAGAGCCAAGGCTTACTCCTGATTTTTCAGCAAGCCTCTGCTGAGAAATTTTTCTCCGCTTCCTTATTTCTCTAACACGCAGCGCAATATCCGTCTGCATCTCTCTCGGTGTTTTTCTTTTAATAACTATCATAGCTAATATTTTATCCTATTTGCCCAAAAATATCAAGTTTCAGCTAATATTTTATCTAAAAAAGACTGCCAAAGCAGCCTTTTTAATGCTATTTATTAAGAATTTCCATAAATTCTTTACCCGTAATAGTTTCTTTTTCGTACAGAACCTTTGCCAGCTCATCAAGCTTGCTGCGGTTTTCCTGTAAAATCTGCCTTGCCTTTTCGTGCTGGGTTTTTACCAGGTCAACAACCTTTTCGTCAATTTCTCTCTGTGTTTCTTCCGCACATTCCAAAGAGGTATCTCCGCCCAGATATTTATTGTTTACGGTTTCCATTGCCACCATATCAAAGTCATCGCTCATACCGTATCGTGTAATCATGGCGCGGGCAAGCTTTGTCGCCTGTTCGATATCATTGGCTGCGCCTGTTGTAATTTCACCGAAAACAACCTCCTCGGCTGCTCTGCCGCCTGCAAATGTAGCGATTTTGTTTTCAAGCTCCTGCCTGCTCATAAGAACCTTGTCATTTTGTTCAACCTGCATTGTATATCCCAGAGCTCCCGATGTACGAGGTATAATCGTTATCTTCTGAACAGGAGCAGACTCTGTCTGCATAGCTGCAACCAGCGCATGTCCGATTTCGTGATAAGCCACAACCTTCTTCTCGCTGTCAGTCATAATAGCATTCTTTTTCTGGTATCCTGCAATGACTACTTCTATGCTCTCCTCAAGGTCTGCCTGCTGCACTGTAGTCCGTCCGTTTCTTACCGCGCGAAGCGCCGCCTCATTTATAATGTTGGCAAGCTCAGCGCCGGAGGTTCCTGCCGCCATACGCGCAATCGTATGGAAATCCACATCATCTGCAGCCTTTATCTTCTTTGCGTGAACCTTGAGTATAGCCTCTCTGCCTGTGAGGTCAGGAAGCTCCACAGGCACACGGCGGTCAAATCTTCCCGGTCTTGTCAGAGCAGGGTCTAAGGACTCAGGTCTGTTGGTTGCCGCAAGAATAATTACTCCGGTATTGCCTTCAAAGCCGTCCATTTCAGTCAGAAGCTGATTTAAGGTCTGCTCTCTTTCGTCGTTGCCGCTGAAATTACCGTCACGCTTCTTGCCTATCGCATCTATTTCGTCTATAAATACAATACAAGGCGCTTTTTCCTTGGCCTGCCTGAACAGGTCACGAACCTTGGAGGCTCCCATACCTACGAACATCTCTACAAACTCAGAACCTGACATAGAGAAAAACGGCACCTTCGACTCGCCTGCAACAGCCTTTGCAAGCATTGTCTTGCCTGTTCCCGGAGGCCCTACAAGCAGCACGCCTTTTGGCATTGAGGCTCCGACTTCTGTATATTTCTTAGGATTGTGCAGATAATCCACAATCTCTGCAAGGCTTTCCTTTGCCTCATCTTCGCCTGCCACATCATCAAAGCTGATGCCTTCTGTTGACTGAACATAAATCTTGGCATTGCTCTTGCCCATTCCAAAGGACAGAGCATTACTGCCTCCTGCCTTATCCATAAACCTCCGGCTTATATACTGCCCCAGTCCTATAAATATTATCAGAGGAAGAATAATACTTAAGAACCCGCTGAGCATAGGTGACATTGTCGTCTGAATATCCTTGGCAAACTTTGCCCCCGACTCATACAGCCTTTCGGTAAGTGTAGGGTCATCCATAGTTCCCGTCTTGTAAACCGTTGTTTCTTTTTTGTCTGTAAATACAATCTGGGAATCCTGCACCTCAACCTTGCCGATATTCTTCTGTTCTATCATACTCATAAATGTACCGTAATCAACTTCCTTGACCTTTTCCTGCGCAATCAAAGGCATCACGAGTATATTAAACAGGAATATAACCAGAAGCGCTATTCCGTAATAATAAATCAATGGTTTTTTTGGTGATTTTACTTCTTTCATACCGCTATCGTTCCCCTTTCATATTTTTCATTAAATCTATATATATATTTTAAAATTTTTGCAGAGAACATTCAATCAGCATCTGCATTTTTTGTATATACAAATCCGCCTGAATGTATAAACAATTTTCACTTTTTGTTCACTTCGTCTCGCTGCTCACATAAACCCAAAACAAAACCACAGCCGTAAAGCTGCAGTTTTGCTGTCATATATTATGTATTTTATGCCTGTTATAAGTCGTGTTTTTCCTCATTGAGATATTTATCCATAAGAGCATCAATATCTGCTTCTTTTTCAGGAATCGGAGCATCCTTCTTCCTGCCGATAAGCGCAATAATTATACCGATTACAAGAGCTGCAAGTCCCAGCCATTTCAGACATTCAAGCACCTGCGGAATACTGTCTGAGAACATATCGTAATCATCAGGCACCCATTCGCCGTAATCAACCTCATACCACTTGAGCCAGAACTGTCCGAAGAATGAGAGAGCTCCCGCGCAGATAAGGAATACACCGACTCTCACTGTATCTCCTGCAGCCAGCTTCGTCTTAGGATTTACAGGGTGATTTTCAGGGTCTGTAACCGCAAGACCGCCGAATACAATCTTAAAGATAAAGTATGCCACAAGACCGCTGAGCAGGGCAAGCAGGCCGACAGCCAGATAGTCTGTACCGTTGATAAGCAGCGCGATTACCGCTATTACCATCGGGCATCCCGCATAGAATACCATTGCGCCCTTGCCGCCTCTGATATAGTACAGTCCTCTTTCCTTTCTCTTTTCAAGAGGAAGCTTGCGTCTTAATTTAAGCACTGCAAGAGGAATAATTATATATATCGCAAGGATAAATACAACTTCCATACTTACAAGAGTTGTAAAATCTGACTGACACAGTATAAGTGTAACTACTGAGAGAGATAAAACTCCTATATAAGGTACGCCTCTTTTCTTTGAAACCTTTACCAGGAATTGAGGGCAAAGGTGATCGTCTGCCAGTACGAAGAAGCCTCTTGAGCCTGATGCAAGATATGTATTGAATATCGCGCACTGCGATACGATTGCAACTACAAGGAATACATAGCCCCATGCCTGACCCAGATGTGTTGTAAGGATTGTCGCATAGCCTATTGACTCGCCGCTGAAGCCTCCGTCTGTTGACCAGAATTCCCAGCTTCCTGCAGGAAGACTTGCAAGTCCGCCTAAAGTAGGCAGTATGTATGTAAGTGCTACAAGCGGCATTGCTATCATAAGTCCCTTAGGGATTACCTGAGGGTTTTTAACCTCTCCACCCATATTGGATATGCACTCATATCCGCAGTACATCCATACACATATGCAGATTCCTCCGCCTACACCGTCAATGATGCTGTAGTCCTCAGGAAGCACAGGCTCCATGGGATTTGTCTGCCAGTTGATAAAGCCTACTATTGCAACCAGTGCAAATGCCATAACTATGAGGATTGAAAGAATTGTACTTACCTGTCCAACCTCTTTGAGTCCGAGCAGATTGATGATTGTGAAAATAAGGATCATGCCAATCTTTACTGCCTGAATGGCAATATCGCTCATAGGTATCATCTGACTCACATAACCTGCTACAAGAGCAACATACGTACCGTTGCAGATGTATGTGGATACTGTAGCCCACCAGCCGGTCTGAAATCCCCAGAACTCGCCGAAAGCTTCCTTGGCCCATACATAGACTCCGCCCTCCGACGGAAGAACCGCGCCGCACTCCGCAACCAGATTACTGATAGGATATGCCCATATTATAGGGAATACCATCAAAAGAATTAACGTCATACCGGGGCCCGATGCAGGTATTATTTCTTCAATACCGAAAGCTCCCGCGCCAACAAGACAGTACAGCATAAACACTATTCCTGATACTTTAATGTCATGCTTTTTCAGTCCTGCAACACCTTGTGTCTGCTGACTCATTTGTTAACCTCCAAAATATAAAATAAGATAAATGCAATGCAGAGCATTTCTATGTTGCTCTGCCAACGAATTGAAAGGGCACTCAAAACGTTTATACCTATGTATAGCACTTATTTATCCTGTTTTGCAATAGCACAAGGGTGTTAATTGTCTAAAAATTCGTAATTTCCGCAAATCTGTAACCGGCAACTGCAAGATAATAGTATTTATATCCTAAATGCAAAACAGACAGCAAAAGCAGTTTAATGCCTGCTGTCTGCCACCTGTTTCTCTCTTTATTAATTTTCTTATGTACTTTTCCACTCTATTACAGAATACTGCTCGCAAAAGGAAGGCCCTGTGAAAGAGCCTTCCTGTATATTGCCGTTATTTCCTTATTTCATCAGCTTTGCAACCTTTGCCATATCCTTGACTTCTCTGTCGGCATACAGTTTGATGTTCTTCATAGTATCTGTAAGCGCACTCTTATATACACCTGTCACGACCTTGTAGTCTATGTCTTTTTCTGCCTCCGCATCTCTAACCAGCTTGTGAGTTGTCTCACCTGTGTAAATAATCGGCGGCATTGCATCTGTACCCCAGTAAGTCTTATCTGTTGATATATATTTCTGGTCATACAGCTTCACTGCATCATCAGCAGGTTTTACTCCGAATATATAATAGTTATATTCAAGTACATCATTAAGATTGTAAAGTACGTCAAGCGCTCCTGTTTCGTCATCGTTGTACAGTTCCTTCTTGTCAAGAGCTGCAATCACCGCTTCAAGAGTCTGCGCATTTTCATTTATTGTAGGGTGACCGTATGCAACGTCTGCAGGGCTTGACTCCAGGAATGCCTTCTGTATTGCAGCAAATACCTTGAGTGTCTGCTTATTCAATGCCTTACCCTCTGCTCTGATTGCCTCAGTGTCATCACCTGCTGCCATTGCTTCTTCATAAGCTGCATTGATGTCAGCAATCTTCTTGTTGTAAGCTTCTGCTGCCGCTCTCATATCTGCAAGGGCTGCCTTGTAGCTTTCTGTATCAACGTCAGCCTCTTTTGCAAGGTCTTCGCTTAAATTCTCTTCAAGACGGTCACATGTCTGAGTCATATCAAGCTCAAGTGCAGGAGTCTTGTCGATATAGATTGCATAAGCTCCGAACCAGTAGAGGTTGCCCAGCATTGTTGCTTCTGACCATGTGTCTTTGTCGTCATCTATAGTATGGTATCTCTGGCACATAAATTTGTCGCCTAAGAAGCCGTTTAACATATACGGCACGCCGTGCCATCTGTAGGATACACCATCTTCCATATTGCTTGCATCAACTGACTCTGCATCCAGTTTTATGTCTGTCTGTGCAACAAGTCCGGACTCGCTTATAAGCTTTTTGCTCATTGTAGCAAATTCAGGAACACATGAAACTCTAAGAGTTTTGTCCTGCGGTTCAAATGCAGGAAGCTCGCAGTTAAGCATTGCTATTGTTTTCTTGGCCCATTCAGGTTTTTCTGTATGGATCATTCCCCATGCGCCGGTTGTCCAGTCAAACTGAGCGTCTGTTGAACCCCATTCCTCTGCGCCGTGCGCAACAACTGCGATATCGTTTTCAGGAACATATCCTGAGTCTATCATGGCCTTGGCTATAGTGAAGTCCATACCGATTGCAGCGCAGTCATCCTGGAAGCCGTACCAGTATTTATCGTAGTGGCCTGACAGCATAATCTGCTGGTCTGAGGATTTGCCTTTGATATATCCAACTACATTGTAGCTGGTGCCCTTGTCCGGTTCAAAGTCAGCGTCTACCATAAGGTTTGCCTTGTTGTTGCCCGCTTCAATGGCTTTAAGAATATCCTGTGCCTGATTGTAGCTTATTGCTACTGTAGGGATAAGATCCGCGCAGCAGATATCCTGCACGTTTGCAGTATCTTCGTTAAGTTCGCCGTAGCCGCTGTTGGCATAGCTTACAAGCGCTGCAGCGCCCTTGTCGTGAGCCTGTCTTATGTAGCCGTCAATCCATGACTCATTAGCCTGGTCAACCTGTGCAATAACTATTTTATCCTTGACATCAAGACCGTCATAGTCTGCCTCAAAGCCTGTGCCCACATTAACGATTTCTGCTGTAATTCCGTCCTTGTCTGTACCTGAGCACTGGTATGCCGCAGGCATCAGGTCGATTTCAGTTCCCTCAATTGTAAAGCTTGTGTCATTGAGCTGGAATTTATCAACCTTTGTCGGGATTTTTTCAATATCGGTAAGTCCGATCTTCTCCATTTCTTCTGCAAGGAAATCTGCACATCTGTGTTCTGCATCCGAGCCTGCAGTTCTCCAGCCCAGTTCGCAGTCCCAGTATTCCTCATCATATGCAAGTTTTTCTGTAAGATCGTATGCATATTCAATATCTATTGCATTTACATACTTCTCAACATCTTCTGCCATTGACAGATCAGAGTCTATGCTCACACCGCTGTTTCCGCATGCGGTAAAGCACATCACAATTGTCACTGTCAGCGCCAGTATTAACGCCAATCCTTTTCTTTTCATTTCCATTCCTCCTCGTTAAAATCAAAACTGTTTTCTCTAACAACAGTATCACTCATCAAGTTTTCTGTCAATTCTTTTTTTTCGCACAATTCGCCCTTGTCACCTCTTTTTCAGCAGCAATCCCTACCGCTTTTCATTAAAAAATCAAGGCTCATCTGCTTTTTATACTTTGTGAAAAATTTTAAAGGCCGCCTTTTGGGGCAGCCTTTGGATTATATATTCACTTTGTTTATATTGGCAATCTTGAACAGCACCTCGTGTCTGTTTGCCGTTCCCGTTTTTTTGAATATGCTGTTTATATGTCTTTTAACCGTGTTTTCCGATATAAACAGCTTCTCTGCAATCTGAGGATTGCTTAGCCCTGAATTAAGAAGCTCTATAACCTCTCTTTCTCTTTGGGACAGGCCGTATTTTTCTGACATAACGGCAATGGCATCTACTGATGCAATCTCTTTTTCTCTGAGTCTGAGCGGGTCCTTTTTGTAAAAATAGTATATGAGCGCGCAGCTGAATACAGCAGCTATAAGGATAATCGGATCCATCGCATATATCGACATCAGATTGTCCTCTGTTTCAAACCATACGCTGTAGTCCCAGTAGATAATCCAGACCATATAGCCTATGAGTATTGCCGACAGAATAAGGTTCACCGCTCTGCCTACGCTTTTTTGGAATTTCTTAAAAAGAGCAGCCATGCACATAACCCCTATGGCGATTATCACCATATTGTATGACAGATTTAAAATCTGCAGCACCACCTTGCCGGCCCCGCTCTGAACGTGAAGCATAAACGAGTCGTATCTGCCCAGCATAAGCGAAAGTATCTGCGATAAAACCTCATATACGACAGAAATCAGTATGACCAGCTTCATTGATATCCTGCCTCTCATATCCGCCTGCACCACAAGCAGATAAACCCACGCCGTAACAACAGCGCAGAACATAATATCTGAAACAGTAATCATTGCAAACACAATTCTGCCGGAGGTGCTCCCGTCAAGATAATAGTACACTATGAAATCTATTATCATAAAAACAAACAC
Source organism: uncultured Clostridia bacterium (assembly GCA_934256595.1). Taxonomy (GTDB): domain Bacteria; phylum Bacillota; class Clostridia; order Peptostreptococcales; family Anaerovoracaceae; genus UMGS973. The sequence continues at coordinate 12,625 of CAKQOW010000021.1, read as the reverse complement.
CGCCGCCGTAAACAGATACAGTGCCTTGTGCTTTTCGTCTTTCTCCCTGGCGCTGAGTATTAACGTCAGCGAAAATGTAATTCCGCTTAAAATTATTACCGCAATATACAGGAAGTTATAAAAATCGTTTGATAAAAACATTTATTTCTCCTGAAAAGTTCCCTTTGAAAAGTATATCACATATCCCTGAGATTTAACAGAGCGTTATTTGATGTCTGACAATTTGAGCTGCAGCTCCGCCTGATAATATGAAATCAGATCGTCAAGCTCGTCTCTTATTTCCGCTATATCTATTTCCCTGTTGTCAACATTGCTGAGAGCGTATTCTCTGTAAAGCTTCCGGTGATTAAGAGGGGTGTGCCCGTACCACTGTTTGAACGCCCTGTAAAAATATTTAGGGTCCGAAAATCCGCACTGATAGGATATATCCGTAATGCTCATATCCGTTGTAAGCAGCAGTAGCTCCGCCTTATATACCCTGATATATGTCCTGAGCCCGCGAAGCCCCAAAAACGATGTTTTCTTCAGAAACTGGGAAAGATAATTCGGATTTATATGCTCCAGCGCCCCCAGCTCCTCTATTGTCATCCGTCCCTTTGTATTCTTGTAGATATATGCAAAAATATGCTCAAATCTTGCTTTGGCATCATCAGGAAACTGATTAGGGTCGTTCATCCAGTAAAAGACTGAGAAATTCTCCTGCACTATGTCCATAATACGCACAGCAGTTCTGTTAATAATCTGCTTCTTTTCATACTCGCTGTATCTTGAAGATATATAGGTATAAAACATTGTAAGCAGCAGCTTGTGCATATAGTCTATCTTTTTTTCCATTGAAGGATGTATCTCACCTTTGTGGCATACAAAAGACATATTCACAAGGTCACCGTCGCCAAACAGCTCTGAGGTCTGATCAATATAAAATGAAATAAGCAGGTTTTCACAGTCTGAAGATATGCAGTGGACATCGTCGGTATCTATAAGGATTATCTCTCCTTCTTTAACTGTCAGTTCTTCATAGGCAATCCTTATATTAAGTTCTCCTCTGGCGCAGAAAACAACCTCAAGACAGTCACTGTGAAAATGCGCCGCCTCATGAAATGCTTCATAGACCTTAATTCCCATCGGAGTTCCATCAATTAAATTTATTTTTTCTCGTGATATTAACATAAAACCCTCATTTATAGTCGTTTTTTTATATAATTATATCAAAACTGCGATAAAACGTCTATGGTTTTGTTCATCGCCATATGACTATAATATAATTACAAAGGGCGCTCAATTAAAAATATTCAGAAAACCATTTTCAAAATTAAGTGAGGTGTAAAGTAAAATGGGTAAAAAGATATTAATCGTAGGCGTTGGAGCACAGGGCTCAACAGTTGCACAGAGAATGGACGAAGAACCGAACGTTGAAAAAATCATATGTGCGGATGCAGACCATAAGGCTGTAGATGAATTAGTTAAAATTCTTAAAAAAGCTGAGGGTACTTATATTGACGCTAACGATATTGACAGCATTGCCAAGGCAGGTGAAGGCGTTGACCTTATCGTAAACGCTCTTCCTATTCAGTTTGGACAGAATGTTTTAGAGGCAGCTCTTAAAGTTAAAGCAAATTATCAGGACTTTGCCGCAACAGACGTACTTAACGGTGAATGGTACGAATGGTGGCCTGACTGCGTACAGCAGCTTTATACAGACTACGGCAAAAAATTCGCTGAAATCGGCAAAATGGCAATAATGGGCACAGGCTCGGCACCGGGATTAATGTGCGTTGTAACCAAGAAGAACATGCAGCTTCTCGATACATGCGACGATATTCTCATGATGGTATACGAGGGTGTTGAAGCTAAGAGATTTCTGCCTTTCTGGTGGTCACCATTTACAGCATTATCCGATATGACAGACCCGACATTCGCACTGAAAGACGGCGTTATGGTTGAAACAGAACCACATTCGCTTCCTGTAACAAGACACTTCAAGGGCTGTCAGAAAGAAGTTACATTAGTAGAACATGCGCACGATGAAACAGTATATATGGGACTTAACAAGGATACTCATTTCAAAGGCGCTAAGAATATAAACTTTAAATACGGCGGAGTAGGCATTGATTTCTCAACTCCTCTTTACAGAGCAGGACTTCTCAGCAGAGAAGAAGAAACCTACAAGGGACATACATTTGTACCGTTTGATGTGATTTTATCTCACATTCCTCCTGCACCTAAATATCATGACGAAATCAAAGAAATTCTTGATGAAGGTCTTGTTAAAGACGAGGGCGCATTTGTATCAGAGGCTATGGGTACAAAGGACGGCAAAAAAGTTCTTATCGAAACATATGTATATGCTCCGGGCTGCGTAGAAAGCTTTGAAAGAGCAGGCATTACAGGCGAGCAGTATATGACAGGTCAGTGCGGTTCACTGTTTACAAAGATGTTTGTAAATGATGACTATACGCAGACAGGTCTGATTTCATCAGATATGCTTACATATGAAGAATGTGACAAGTATCTTGCTTATGCAGCAGAGCTTGACATTACGGCAGAAACTCACGTAAACCCTTTATAATATAGAAGCTTTTCCTTTTATAACATAATAATTGCATAGTTTGACACGCTGCGGTCCGCCGGACTGCACGCCGTCAAGTGGACAATGGGGCTGTCGCATTAGGTTAAAATCTAATGGCGACAAGCCCTTTTCTTTCTTTTTATTCAAGACTCTCAAATTTGCCCCTTAAAGAATTTGGCAAAACCTCAAAAAGTTTGATTACCCAAAAGTCTTTTATTTCAACTGTCTACCTGGGAGATGGCATATCAATATATCAATTACCCAGTCCATTTTTACCCTTTTTCTCAAAAAAGCAGATAACCCACTGATATCAATATCAATGGGCTACCATACTATTTATTTATGTTACAGCAATTAACTGTAAGCAAGGAAACTAAATTATATACCTTGTTCCTGCTATTTAACAGTAACGGCAATTTTAGCTGCCTTGCCGTTCTGGGCTATAGCATATATATTGCAGCTTCCTGCCTTTTTAGCAGTAATTTTACCTTTGCTGTTTACTTTTGCAATACTGCTGTCAGAGGATACATATCTGATCTTGTCTGTATGAAGCAGTACTTTTTTAGATGAATATACCTTAACCCTGTTTTTAAGATTAAAGGTCTTTCCCTTGCTCAAAGTGTATTTCTTTACTGATAAAGTAACCTTAGTCGGATTACCATATTTGTATCCTTTAACATCAGTTACAAAGTGTATTTCCCTGGAAGTGCTTACAGTCACTCTCTTGCCGTCAACCACTTTGTATGCCTTGATATAGTATTTATAGAAAGTGTTCTTTGCAGTTTTCTTATGAACAAATACCGTATTGTCATTGCCTTTAAGTGTTGCAAGCTTCTTAAACTTATATACCTTATCTGTGTTGCATCTGTTACCATATACATAATATCCATCTGCACCGGATACCTTGTTAAAGGTTATTTTAGTTCCTGTCTTCTTTGAGTACTTGGCAGATTTAACATAAAGCACCTTGTCCACGGTCTTTTTAACAGGTACAGGCTCTACATTATCGCTGTCATCTTCCTCAAGCACATAATGGCTGAAGTGATTTACCGTAATCACCGCTGTTTTACCATCATAGCTTACAGGTACCGGTTCCTTGATACCGTTATCATCAATGTACCAAGCCTTAACTCCTTTTTTATCAGGATAAGGTACTTTAATATCAACACTGCCTCCCTTGAAGTCAGTTATTCTGATACCTCCGGATATGAAATATGCGTCCATAATCTTAGGCTCTCTCATATCCTTAACAGCATCCTGCTGCACCTTGTTCATAGACTCTAAAGCCTCCTGATGTTTATCCACCACCAGCTTCAAATCAGATCCTTTCATCTGATCTATAATATTCTTGAGGGTATCCCTGTCCATATTCACAGTGCTTCCAGTAAGCTTTATGCTTACGTTATCACTCTTGGACTCATATATATTATCAAGGCTCTTTTTAGTCACTGTAACTGATACAACCTCATTCGGTATTACAGTTAAATCTATTGTAATATCAACTCCAGCACCGGCCTTATCAATATCATTCTTACCTATCTCAGCTATAGATGCAGTATCTCCCGATACTTCCGCAGTAATCTTAACAGATGTCTTATCACCTGTCACATCTGCAGTAATTGTATCAGTCTTAGGTGGAGTAATAACCCCCCCACCTGACGGAATTTTAGCTACAGGCTCCGTCTTTGTAGCCTTGCATACCTCACAAGTAAAGGTCTTAACGCCCTTGCTTGTTGTAGTAGCAGGAGTAGTTATTTCTCCTTCATTCCATTTATGCGCTTCTTTATCAACAACTATCGCTTTACATTCAGTACAGATTTTCCAGTGATCATCCACATCGCTGCTCCAGACACTGCTGTAGCTGTGTCCTTTTGCAGGTATATTAATGTCTGTAATTACTGTATTTCCATGTTCATCTTCAAATATTTTATTGCATCCAGCGCACATCCAGTAATCCTTTGTTCCTGCCTCAGTGCAGGTTGCAGGAGTGCCGGTCACCTTAGTCAGGTTATGTGTATGTCCCAGTGCCGCCTGAATTATATATCCGCAGTCTGTGCAGATCTGCGGCTCGGTTTCGGTTGCCGCAGGTCCCAGAACATGTGCAGCGTAACCGGCTTTGAGACTGTTCTCTGTCACATCGCACCCGCTACTTAGACATTCATGCCAGTGATAAGCTGTATTATGTGACCATGCATCTGCCCAGTTATGTATATGTACCGGTGTAATATCTCGGTTATATCCGCAAACATTACAGCTGTTATCCTGTTCGTTGTCATAAACATGCTCTGCCTTTGTATCTGTCACATCACAGCGTGAGCATTTTTTCCAGTGTTGATTTTCATCATGCTGCCATCTAAAGTCATGTCCAAGGACATCTCCATATATGAAAGTTCCTGTACTCTTAGCGCCGCATTCACATGATTTATAGTAGACTGCCGGTTCTGTACATGTTGCCACAGTTTTTATATACTCATCCTTAACAACCTCGCTATACTGGTGTGTATGTGTAAGCGCAGGAATAATTTTTGTTTCTACATGAGAAGGCTCTCTCATGCATATGCGCTGCTCCTCGCCGTCTTCTGATGAGGTTGCAGATTTTGTTACAACCCAGTTTCCCCATTCATGGTCTAAAGCTTTGGTGATATTCTTTGTCCTGCTGATTTCAGCATGACAGTCGGTACAATATACCACTTCGTCATAGCTGCCATCTGTAGTACAGGTTGCTGCAGTCTCGTTCTCTCTGACTGCAGCAACCTCGATATGTGCAGCGTAACCGGCTTTGAGACTGTTCTCTGTCACATCGCATCCGCTGCTTAGACATTCATGCCAGTGATAAGCTATATCATGTGACCATTCAGCTGCCCAGTTATGTATATGTACCGGTGTAATATCTCGGTTATATCCGCAAACATTACAGCTGTTATCCTGTTCGTTGTCATAAACATGCTCTGCCTTTGTATCTGTCACATCACAGCGTGAGCATTTTTTCCAGTGCTGTGCGGTATCGTGCTTCCACATGCCGCCGGCAAAATCATGACCTTTGGCAGCAGTTACTGTCTGTTCAGTGATTATTGCGCCGCAGATTTCACATTTGCTGCCGGCTGACAATCCTGTGTTTTCACAGGTTGCTTCCACTGCAGGCAGTTCTTTTGGTGAATGCGGAAGTTTTCCAGTAACCACGCTTTCTGCGGTGATTTCTTTTGTTCCCGCAGGGTCAGAAAACAGCTTGCCACAGTCCTCACATTTATAGTATTCAATATTACCGGTCGAAGTGCATGTTGCTGCAGTCGCCGTAACTGTTTTCAAGTCATGCTTATGTATCGGAATGATTGTACGTGTATATCCGCATATATTGCAGTCGGCATCCCCATCTCCGTCATAGATGTGGGCTTGGCCTGTATTTTCAATGACTGCACCGCATCCTGATATGGAGCATTCTTTCCAGTGCCTGTTCTCATTCATTTTCCAGACAGAATCCGTAATATGATCGCCGGGCAGAATTTCTGTACCTGTGCCAAGCATTTTATTACAGCCTGTGCAGTAGGTGTCTCCCGTATAACCTTTGGTCTGAAGCACATGATTTGCTTTCAAAGCATTTCTGATTTCTGTGCCTCCTGTATGTCTGTCAGGATTTACTTCTCCGTATTTAAAGGTTTCCGTACCTATTTCACCGCATTTACATGATTTATAGTATTCTGCCGGCGCCGCACATGTCGCCTCGGATTTCAGATATTTCTCCTCAGCCGTTTCAAACTCAAATTTGTGTCCTGCAGCCGGAGTTTCTTTGTAAGTCGTATAATCACAGCGCAAGCATGTGTCATAAGCCTCCCAGCCTTTTTCTGTACATGTCGCTGTCTTTGCCTCGTGGTGTACATAGTCATGACCCAGAGCATCGATAGTCTTCTTTTCCCGACTAAGCTCTTCCCTGCAGTCAGCGCAGTAAACCACTTCGTCATAGCTGCCAGCTGAAGTACAGGTTGCAGCAACTTCATTTTCTCTTACCGCAGCTCCTTCTGTATGGCCTTTAGCATTAATTATTCCAGTCTTTTTCTCACTGCAGACATTACATGTAAATGTCCTTGTTCCCGTACTTGTGCATCCCGGCTCTGCTGTTACAATGCCTTCATCCCATGAATGTGCAGCCCTGTCTTTCTGCTCATCACAGCGCGAGCATTTATGCCAGTGTTTATCCGCATCCTTGCTCCACGTTGTTTCAAACTTATGTCCTAATGCCTTGCCCCCAGTAATATTACATACAGAGCAGGTCTTAGGAGCTGTGCAGGTCGCATCCACCCATGTATGTACAACTTTCCAGCGTGCGTAATATGTCTTATCGCCGTACTCGTCTGTTACAATCTTATCTGTTTTAGTGTCGCCTGTTTCTGCGGTATACCAGCCGTCAAATTCTGCGCACTGTTTTGTCCAGTCAGTAGGCAGATTTGCACCTTCTCCATAGGTATAAGAAGTCAGATCTGTACCACTGTCGCGGTCACCAACCAATGTGACGTTGTAGGTAACAGGTGTCCAGCGCGCATAGAGTGTATATGCTGTTTCTACTTTCATGCCACTGTTTGCCCTTGTTCCTTCTGTTTCTGCAGTGTACCAGCCGTCAAAAGTATATCCCGTCCTTGCATCCGGTGTCGGCAACGTACCATATGTACCGTCTGCTGCAGGGAGCTTCAGAGCAGTATTATCATCGTTAACCAGTGCATAAACAGTAATGGAGCCATTACCTGTATTTCCTGCCGCATCTGTAGCAGTTACGGTATATTCTCCGCCTTTTGCCACAGTGAATAAGCCGATATAGTTTCCTTCATCTTCAGTGTCTGCAGTCACAGTCACAGCAGAGCTGTCCTGTTTAACTGTCGGCATACCTCTCTTCTCGTATACCATCACCTCAACAGTCAATTTATCTGATGCCTCAGAATCATCCGCATACAGCCTCACTTCAGGAGCCACACCATCTACAGTTTCTGGTACTGTAATTTCCTGTGACACAAAATGTCCTGCCTTATCAGTAACAGCTATAATATAGCTTCCTGCTTCTGTAAGAGTAAAGCTTCCTGTAAGGTTTCCTGTTCGTGTTCCGTCAGGAAGGTATACAGTAACATCCTCATTGCCTTTGGCATTAACAGAATAGTTATAGCTTACGCCCTGCTTGGTTGAGCCGGTCTTTGTCACTGTCAGAACAGGCTTGTCCAGATTAACAGTATATGTCTTAGACACCTTGTTCGAGCTGTTTCCTACCACATCCGCAGCCGTAACGGCAAGCTTCCAGTTTCCTGTTGCACTCGGGCAGGTTGTGGTATATGTACCGTCACTATTCTTCTTCAGAGCTACACCGCTGTTATTCCATTTCGCCGTAACATTCCCCACTCCGGAACCTCCGTCAGTTACAGAGAATGTCAGTGTCACCTGATCTGCATGAATAGCATTATTTAAGTCGTTAATCTCAATAGTCGGAGCAGTATTATCCAGTCTGCTGACTGCAGCCTGACGGGTAACTGTCTCTCCATTGGATGTCAGTGTGAAGGTATATACTCCGTTAGTTTCAGCTGTATAGCTGCTGCCTGTTACGGTTTTAGTATTTCCTTCAGGAGTTTTTACTTTTACTGTGGCATTGCCCGGTGAGCGTGTTACAGTAATACTGCGTGTTTTTGCCCAGTTGCTGTTGTCTGCACTGACTGTCAGTTCCGGCGCAGCATATGTACTGCTCCCTGTTGCCGGTATTGCCACACTCTTATACGCCGTTGCTGTCCGTCCGTCAGAATTAGTGGCTCTTGCATGGAGATACCATGTGCCACTTGTCTGTCTCGTAGTAACGGTAGAGCTTGTCGTATTTCTCAGCATTCTCCAGCCTGAAGCAGGAACAGTGCTGGTTTTAGACCACACATACTCCAACTTCGCAGCATTGGTCGCTGTAATCTTGCCTGTAAGTACGCCGTTACTGTTAGTCAGGCTCGTCACCTTGGCTGTTGGCGCTGCGACGTTGGCAACAATGACGTTCGTCTTAATTGCACCGCTAGTATTACTGTTGTATCCAGCATGATTGTTGCTCATGTCGTCAATATCCTTATAGCAGTTCAACTCCCTCAATGAGATTGTCTTGGAAGCATTCTCAGGAACGGTGCCGGTGAAATAGAGAACGTTGGTATCTTCGCCGCCGGCGTATGTGAACTCTCCCCAGTTTGTGGTGATTTTAGAGTTGCTGGTCAGACTGCTATTGACGCTGTCCACAATTTCATTGAAAATGAGAGATATTGTCACGCTGTCACCGGCAAGGTATGTTCCACCTGCCATCGGCGCGAAGACAATCGGCTCCGGCCTTTGAGCGTCATACGGCAAAGCATAACTCGTCAGGCCATTAATCCACCATATATCACTGTTCCCACCCGTGGCGCTAAAATGAAGGAAACAGGATTCGTTGATTTTCGGAAAGGCATAGCATATGCTGTTATTCATTTTGTATCCCACACCACTCCAGCTATACGGTATACAACTGTTCTCACCACCCCCATAGCTAGTAGACGGAAATTTATATAAATTTTGATTATCACCTTTCCCTTGCTGGAAAGTGCATGCCCAAAGCTGTCCTTCTATATCTTTTACAGGGCCTCCCTTATCCACAGTATAAAAGACATCTTCAAGCTTACTGGTACCGATATAGGCATGCTCCCATCCGTCTTCCTGCTCATAGGCGTACATCTCGTAGCGATAAAACCAGTTAGTGCAGGTGTTTTGCAAATATGACAGGAGATTTCCGGAATAATAGTTGGAAAAAGATGTAGCAGTACTATAATTTGTACCGTTTCTGCTCTTCACAAAATTCACATTACTGTCTTTTCCACCTTGAGCAGCCGTTGCATCCGCGATGCATTGACCGTTCTTACCACTGCTGGTTTTAGTAATATTCACCTTCGACTGTTCCGTAGTGTACACGTTTCTGTCAATCGTATAGCTGCTGCTCTTCGTCATTGTCCGGGTAGCCTTATCCTTGTTCCCATCGATTGTTGCACCGCCATTCACGCGATAAATCTCCATCTGATAAGTACGGTTAGCATTGGTGCAGGCAGTGGCAGTGCTGTTGCGATAGGCTTCGTTTGCACCAAATTCAGTCACAGTCACGTTTTTGCTACTCTCTCCCTTGGCAAACTTCACACTGCCTGCGGCATGTGTAAAATGCGTGCCTCCCACAGCAGAGCCGTTAACTGTACGATAATAGACAGTCTGCTCTCCGTCAGTTCCCCCGGTACGTGAAATAGTAAATGTATTACTGCCGCTGTTAGTCACCTGAAAAGTACCGTAATCAGGTGCATTCAAACCAAAGCCTGCGCTCTGATTGCCGTAAATGATGGTGCCGTCTGCCGCTTTGGCATAAGCGCGGGCATAATAGGTGATTCCTTCAGTTAAACCGGTCACAGAAGCTTTGATTGAACCGTTCTTTGTATTCACTGCAGAGGCTGTTTTCACGCTGCCGTCGTTTAGTGTCACCGTAGGATTCTGCAGCGCACCATAGACAAATCCCGTCTCTGTCCAGTTCACTCCGCCTGTCTGCAGCATAGTTGCAGTAAGGGTAAAGTTGTTTGTATTTGTAACTCTGGCAGCCGCAGTCTGCGAAAGCGCTGCCGGTTTGTAAAGAATATGCACCTTAAGACTTGCATTTGCAGTTCCCTTGCTGTTTGTCGCAGTATATTTTACTGTATATGTTCCCGGAGTATCGGTGTCAGCCGGTTTGTCTGTAACTTTCACCTCGCCCTCAGAGGATGCGATATAGCTGTTCCAGTCGGCAGGCAGACTATCGCCTTCCGTGAAATACATTTCACTTGTATTCAATGTGATTTCAGGATCCGGTACAATTTCCTCCGGCTGCGGAATAGGCGGAGTTTCCACCCTCATCTGCTCCTCAGAACCGGTCCCTATAAGGACGTATCTTGACCATGTCTGACCGGGCTCAACGGCCGCTTTCCATGAATAGCTGATGCCGCTGTCCTTCTTATATACATTACTCGGACCGCGTTTCTTCATATCCGTAAAGCAGTTCCTGACACGTTTGCCGTAATATCCGTACCACAGAGTATCACAGGTAGTGGCAACCAGCTTGAAGGCATAGTCGTTTCTGGGCGATCCGGTCATTAACAGGGTTTTGCCGTTTGTCTCTGTTGCACAAATAGGCGCCTTGTCGTTATTGTCAATCATTACGTCAGCATGACCGCCCACCTTGACTGTATGAGCCTTTGAGCCTGTATTGCTCAGAGTATACTGCACTTTGACATAGTTGCTGCCCTCCCTGGCCAGAGTCACATCGAGACTCAGTCCCGAGGCAATAATCCTGCCGGGCTTATTGCGGGTTTTGCCGCCGTCCACAGAGACCGCGGTATCATAGCCCAGGTCTACAAAGGTCGTCCAGTATTTTCTGTCGCCGTCCACACCCTTGACATTAAAGGAGGTTTCCCCAACCTTATATGCCTCAACCGTCTGTCCGGAAACTTCTGCAGTTTCTCCGGTCGCCGCCTGCGCTGTGGCAGGCATCATTCCGAAAATCATACACAAGCATACAGTCACACATAAAAGCCTCTTTCGGAAAATCATCATTTGTACATCCTTTCATAATATCTTCATAGTTTTCTCTGCCTTTTGCCGGTAAATTTATCATTGACACAGGCAGGTTATTTCATATAATCTATAATTATATCTTACATCGTCCATCTATGAACGAATCAACCTTTTTTACAGTTAATTTCATATGAAGGGGTGAAAATTTATGAGCAACGATAAAAAAGACCTGTTTCGCATAGCACAGGTTGCAAAAGCATGCAGCCTTTCGCGGAGCACAATTCTGCGTATGGAGGAAAACGGACTTCTGACTCCCGCCTATATAGATCCTGCCAGCGGACGCAGGTATTATGACAATCATAATGTTTCGCACATTATGGTAATAGAAAATCTGAAATATATGGGCTTTGACAGGGAGGAAATCCTTGAATACTTTGAGAGCGGCGGCAAAACTGAAAATATGCTTGCGCCTCTGGAGCGAAAGCTTTCGATGCTGCAGCGAAGCATTGAGGAAATGCGTATCCGTTCGGGCCATTGGGACAATCTATCTGCCGATATTATTGACCTGCCGGAATGTGTATGCTGCGTAAGCACCCAAAAGGGACTTACTGTTTCACAGAAATATGATGCAATGTACGGTTTTTATCACGAATGTGTAGACAAGGGATATGCTCTTGGCAGAGAGCCGCTGTTTGCTGTAAGCGAACGCACTGACTACCTTGAGGGCACTCTGACTACAGAACCGTTTACATTCCATGTGTGTATTCCGGTAGTACCTGAGAAAGCTCCTGCTGAGGCTGTGGTTTTTCCTGCATGCAGGGCACTTTCGCTGCTTTACCTTGGCAGCTACAAAGATGTGGATACTGCATGGCTTGCTCTCGGCAGAGAGGCAAGGGAGAGAAATCTGAAACCTGCGGGCTATCCCCGCATACTTGGTATAGTAGCCCCTTATACAGGCCGCGAAATAGACCCAGAGCTTTACTGCTCAAGACTGGTGCTTCCCATTGCTGAGAATGAATAAGCTCCTTGTTAAGGTAAATCAGGACCGGAGAAAATCAAACTTCTCCGGTCCCGCTGTTTTAACTATTATTGTATTTTTTCTACTGCTATTCCTGTCTTGTGTCCGTTAAGGTCAAATTCCTCAGGCGCATCGCTTTCTTCTAATTTAAGCGCAAGGGTTTCTTTCATAATGTAGTCTTTGTGTTTCTTAACTGCCGCCGATATTTCATCGTCTGCCGCTATGGTGATGCTGATGTTGTCCATCATTTCAAGACCTTTCTGTTTTCTCAGCTGCTGAACCTTGGAGATAAGCTCTCTTGCAAATCCCTCGTCTACAAGATCCTGATCAAGATTTGTGTCAAGGATTACAAACAGGTTGTTTTCCATTGCAACCGCAAAGCCTTCCTTGGCGTCAATCCTTATATCCACAAAGTCCTTTTCAATCTTCATATCATCATCACCGACTTTGAGAACGCATTTGCCGCCGGCTTCAAGCTCTGCTAC
>CAKQOW010000020.1 GCA_934256595.1 uncultured Clostridia bacterium | reverse complement strand
GCAGTAGAGTCAACGGAGTTTACAAAAACATAGCCTTAAACGGTCCTGCGCTTACCATAAGGAAATTTCCAAAGGAAGCGCTTACAATGGAGAGTCTGGTGTCAAACGGCACTCTTGGCAGGGAAGCTGCGGATTTTCTAAAGGCCTGCGTTGAGGCGGGGTTAAATATCTTTATAAGCGGCGGTACATCTTCCGGCAAAACTACATTTTTAAACTGTCTTGCAGACTACATTCCCTCTGACGAAAGACTGGTTGTAATAGAGGACTCAGCCGAGCTTCAGATTAAAAATCATCAGAATATAGTCAGGCTTGAATGCAGGAACTCCAACATACAGGGCAGAGGCGAGGTCACAATGACCGACCTTATCAAGACAAGCCTTCGTATGAGGCCCTCAAGAATTATAGTCGGAGAGGTTAGAGGCAGCGAAGTTGCTGATATGATAAACGCATGTAACACCGGTCATGACGGGAGTCTCAGTACGGGGCACGGTAATTCCATTCACGGAATGATTAAGAGGCTTGAGTCTATGTATCTGCAGGCGGCTGATTTCCCCGTAAGCGCCATAAGGGCGCAGATTGCGGAGGGGATAGATTTAATCGTTCATCTTGGCAGAATGCCTGACAACAGCAGGAAAGTTCTTGAGATAGCAGAGCTTACGGGAATTTCAGAAGATGAAATAAGGCTCAACCGCCTGTTTGAATATGATATTAAAAAAGGACTTGTGCCTACAGGAAACAAAGTACAGAATACCTTTAAATTTAAAATGAGAGGGATAGAATATGGATACTGACTACAGAACCTATGAGCTTTCATTAAATGAAAAAGTAAAGTTTATTACAGTCGGATATATATGCTTTTTTATTATAGGATATATTTTTTACAAAAGTCTGTTAATTTCTGCTATCGCAGGATTACTCATTATTTCTCTATTAAAAAAATACCGCGGTTATAAGGCTGAAAAGCGCAGAGGTTATCTGCTTATGCAGTTTAAGGACCTGCTTTACAGCCTTTCGGCTTCGGTATCCACAGGCAAGAGCATGGCAGAGGGATTAAGGGAGGGTCTTGACGGTCTCAGGCTCATATATGATGAGCATACGCCTCTTGTGGCTGAGCTTGAGAGTATAACCAAGGGCATTTTTGAAAACAGAGGCAGCGAGGCGGAGCTTATGTCTGATTTTGCTGCAAGAAGCGGCTGTCAGGATATCGAAAGCTTTGTAGATGTGTATCTGTCCATAAGGGAAACAGGCGGAGATATGGAAAAGGTTATATCAAAGACAGCGGATATACTTACGGACAAAATATCCATCGAAAAAGAAATAAAGGCTATCATATCACAGAAGCAGGTGGAGTCAAAGATAATAACCGCAATGCCACTTGTGATACTGGCAGGACTTAATATTACCTCATCGGGTTATATAGACCCGCTGTATGAAACCTTTGCAGGCCGCATTATTATGACTATATCGCTTGCAGGGATATTATTCGCATATAATCTGACAGGAAAAATAACGGACATAAAGGTGTAGAGATGAGAGAGCATATAAAAAGAATATTAGACAGCATTACGGGTAAAAGAGAGGAGTTCCTTTCAAGATACAGCAGGCTGTATGAAAAGGGCAACCTTGAGGAAACCGTAATGACCAGAAAAAAGGCGATACTCCAAAGATATGTGATTATTGCGGCGGCAGGTTTTGTGGCTCTTGCAGGAGTAATATCACAGAATTATGAGGCGGCTTCAAACATAGTTGTTGAAGACGGCAGAGCAAAGGCGGTTGTAAGGAGTGATGACAAAAGCTTTGACTATGAGTTCAAGGTTAAGGTAAAGGGCGAAGATGAGCTGCAGAGCGTTACAGTGCATATAGAGCCAAAAAGCGAGGAGGCAGCAGAGGTGCAGGAAAAACCGGAAAAGGAAGCTGAAAAAACAGAGGATAAAAGCCCTGTCGACTACAGAGCGCTTGCAGATACGGTATCTGAAAGTCCTGCCAAAAATGAAATACTGCTGCCCGAATATACCGATGACGGCAGACCTGTAAAATGGATATATACCAGAGATTACACATGGCTTGTCGTTATAGCGGCCATAGCTGCGGTGTTTATTGCCATATATAGGAGCAGATTTGAAACGGTCGAAAAGGAAGAAAAGACTGCGCAGACCTCAATTCTTCTTGAGCTGCCCTCGTTTATAAACAAGAATATACTTCTTCTGAACGGCGGACTTGTGCTTACAGATGCTTTTGAGAGAATAGTAACCGAACATCAGAAAAACGGGGAGAGCGGGAACTATTTTTATGAAAGGCTTAATGAAATATATATTAACTCAAAGGAAACAAATATTCCCGTTGAAACTCAGCTTTCGGATTTTGCAAGGAACTCAGGCATAAGAGAGTTTATCAGAGTTGCCGCAGTTATAAGCGATAATATCTGCAAGGGAACGGCTCTGACGGAAAGCCTTGAGAGTGAAAGCGCCTATCTGTGGTTTTCAAGAAAAAAGAAAGCTGAGGAGCTTGGCAGGCTTGCAGAAACCAAGATGACTTTCCCGCTGGTAATACTTTTAGTCATTCTTATAATCATAACAATAGCACCGGCAATGCTGGAAATGTAGGAGGCAGAAATGAAGATAATAAGAAACAGTAAAAAAGGTATGGAGATTGTGCAGGTCGCAATCCTTATAGCCATAGCGATAGCTCTCGGTATTGTTTTTAAGGATCAGATCGTTGACTTTGTAAACGATACCTTTGAAAAGCTCAATGACAGCGGTTTCAATGACGACATTTAAAAGCAGGAGAGGCAGCACCTTTGTGGAAGCGGCGGTGATAATGCCACTTGTGATACTTGCCGTAATGTCACTTTTCTATATACTGATAAACCTTTATGAAAATGTGGAGGTTAAAAGCAGGCTTCATCTGGGTATCTGTGCAGAGGCAGGATACAGAAGTGAAACCTTTGACATATCACCTGTGGCAGATGACGGACTGAAGCTGGACTCGGATAGAAAGAAAGTGACGGGAAGCAGCCATAAAGCCGGATATTACGGAGGGCTTCTTAAAAGGCGAGCTGCAATGAAAGCAGCAGGACATAATCATATATTGATTGAGGAAGATATAATAAGAAAGGCGGATTATGTATTACCTAATTAATAAAAAAGGTGTTACTGCGGTGTTTCTCACAATAATTGCAGGAGCTGTGCTGAGCTGCGTAATCGTGTTTGTTCAGCTTGCGGCTTCTGCGGCATCTGTAAGCTATTGCGGGAATTTATATAACCTTGCAGGCAGGTCTGTACTGTCGGAGTTTGATCTGGAGCTGAAATCAAGATACGGCATAATAGCTTTCAGCAGAGACAGCAGCAGTATAGCAGACGAGCTTAAAAGATATGTGAAATATACGGTTACCGATGACAGATATATAAGGCTGGGTGAGGTTGCCGTTGATCTTAAAGACTACTGTCTTATGGACTGCGGGATATTTGAGGAGCAGGTAACAGACAGTGTGAATTTTAAAAATCTCATCGGAGAAGAAGAAACCGGAGGCCCTGTTGAAACAGGGGAGAGGACCTTAAGAAACAGCAAGACGATTAATGCTCTTCCGTCAAATGGCATGACGGATACTCCGTCAGTACATGCGCTCGTCTCCAATATAAAGAATATGGCCAGTATTTCGGACCTCTGGAAAAAAGGAAGCAGAGAGTATCTGACTACCATATACATATTCAGCGTTTTTAAAAGCGGTATGTCGGCAGCAGATGACGAGCGCAGCTTTTTCAGAAATGAAATAGAGTATATACTTGAGGGCAAAAAAAGCGATGCGGCCAACAGAAGCGCGGTTAAAGCCGACCTGCTCAAGCTTAGAACGCTGCTTAATTCAATATACATATATTCAAATCCGAAGATGATGAATGAAGCTCTCATGCTTGCAGAAACCATAACTCCGGGACCGGAGGCGGTTATAACGCAGGCGGCTCTGATTGCGGCGTGGGCTGCTATGGAGGCGGAGCTTGATATTAAGACACTTGATGAGGGTGGCAAGGTGCCTGTGTTTAAAGATCCTGCAAGCTGGAAAACAGATATAAACGGTAAGGCAGCAGGGGGCGGGACTTATGAGGAGCGTGGATATAACTATGAAAGCTATCTCAAAATTCTGCTTACATCACTGGAAAAGGAAGTTAAACTGACAAGAATGATGGATCTGATACAGATAAATCTGCAGGGAACCTACAGTGAGGACTTCTATATACACGACTGCTACCGCGGATTTAAGTTTGAGGTGCAGGTAAACGGCAAAAAGATGAAATATGATGAAAAATACTAAAAAAGGATCGATTACAGTTGAGGCGGCTATAATACTGCCGCTTTTCATAATAGCGGTATTGACGATAAGCTATACTGTAAAGCTGATAGAAGCAGAGGAAAACGTAATAAACGGTGTTGCAGATGAGGCCAGATATATAGCGGCATATGCATATATAGAAAGAACCGGCATAGGTGTAAAATCAAGAATTGAAAAACGAGTCAGAGAAGACAAGGCGGCAGAGGCTTTCAGCGTAAAAAGACTTGGATATCTTTACAGTGATTTTCACAATACCGGCCTTATATCCATTGATATGGCATATACGGTCAGAAACAGAATGCCTGTTAAAATGCGGGGAGATTTTCACAGAAAGACAGG
Source organism: uncultured Clostridia bacterium (assembly GCA_934256595.1). Lineage (GTDB taxonomy): Bacteria > Bacillota > Clostridia > Peptostreptococcales > Anaerovoracaceae > UMGS973. Next base: position 31,826 of record CAKQOW010000020.1, on the reverse strand, counting down.
TATATTGTTCCGAGGATTTGTCGGCAGGGACAACAAGGGACAGATATTCAGTTTTGATATGATGCAGACCGCGGATGACGGAACTACAGTATGGGTGTTTCCTGTAGCAGGAGAAAGATATCACAGTGAAAACTGTTCATACATCAGAGTTTATCCTGTGCAGACCATACTTACAGACGAGGTCAGAAGACACTATACGCCTTGCAGACTGTGCAGACCTGAGGAATACGGCAACGGACATATAGTGTACTGCTTCAAAAAGACAGGAAAGGCATATCACAGTGCGGAATGCAGTACTGTTGACAGATATGTTATAGAAATGACAAGATATGAGGCTGAAGCAGACGGCTACAGCAGATGTCTTAAATGCGGAGGGCAATAGCAATGGAAAACGGTACATACAGCTTTGAAAAAGAGTATTTTAACAATGAGCTCAAGGATTTTGAAATGAGTATATTATCAGATCAGATATGCAGCTCCTTCATACCTACTTCATTTATACGTGAAACAGACAGGCTTACGGCTATATACAGCTATGACGGGTTTTTAAAAATAAGCCAGTGCAGGTTCAGGGAGATAATACAGCTTCTCAATCTTGTTGAGAGAGTAATCAGGGAACTTGTAAAAAGCGGCAGCTATTATCTTGATTACGGCAGGGTGGAGATTACCTGTGATACTGTGTTTTACTGCAGTGAAACTCAGGAGGTAAAGCTTGCCTATATACCGGTAAAAGAGGATGGCAGCTTCGGAAGCAACCTTACAGAGTTTGTGACAGAGCTGAAAAACTGTTATTTTGGAAACAGCGTAGAGTATCTGGACCGGCTTACGGCTTTCCTGCAGGAGAATAATTACGGTACTGATGATATACTCAACAAGATAATTGAGCTCAAACGTGAGGTGAATATGTACGGGGTGAAGTAGAGAACAACAAAACGTTGACATCATATATGGTATCACATATAATATGAACAGCTGTAAAAATGTCGAAATGGGATAAACTTATAAAAAGGTTTATGTAGAGCTGGTCAGGCATATTATAGAAAGCGAGGCAGAAAACGATGAAAACGCTTGATGAATATATGGCGATGCCGTATCGTATGGAAATTATAGAGGATAAAGACGAAGGCGGCTTTGTGGCTTCATACCCAGATCTGCCGGGATGCATTACCTGTGGAGAAATAGCAGAGAGCGCTGCGGCCAATGCATTAGATGCCAAAAGGCAGTGGCTTGAGGCGGCAATTGACAGCGGAATAGAGATTTATGAGCCGGACAGCCTTAAGGAATATTCGGGGCAGTTCAAGCTCAGGATACCGCGCAGTCTGCACAGGACACTGGCAGAGCATTCACGAAGAGAGGGCATCAGTATGAACCAGTATTGTGTGTATCTTCTCTCCAGAAACGATGCGATATATTTGAAATAAACATTAGTATGATGAAATAGAACTTTAGAATTCAGCTTTGTATAGCAATTTGCGCAGATAATATTTGAATGTATATACAATTATGCTGAAGAAAGGGGCTGAATATAATGCTGATAAAAGCACTGAGAGATACAGGTGAGATTTCTGAACTTGTCCATAAGGAACAGGCAATGATAGATGAAGCAATTTATGAGTCAGAACAGGAAGCAGCAGGCAGCGCAGAAACTTTAGAGGCCAATGTTGTATTTGAAGAACTGGAGAAAAAATACTTTGGATAAATGTAAAGAGGTCGTTTTGAAGCTTGATACTTGCCATCAATCTCAACATAGAAGAGATAGATAAGACAATGAGCAGGCTGTTTAAATGAAATAAAGATTATTGAACAGCGTATGCAAAACTGATATACTTGTATTATCATAACAGATTGGAGTATTGATATGGAAAAAATACTGTTTGTTAATTCGTGTGTTCGTGAAGAGTCGCGTACTTACAGGCTTGCAGGCACTGTTTTGGAGTGTCTTGACGGCGATATTACACAGCTTGATATTTCTGAGGCGGATATAAAGCTTCTTGACAGACAAAGCCTTATGCTCAGAACAGAGCTTTCAGACAAGGGCGATTTCAGCAATGATATGTTTAAATATGCGCATCAGTTTGCAGAAAGTGATACAGTAGTAATAGCTGCACCTTACTGGGATTTGTCTTTCCCTGCAGTTCTCAAGGCTTATCTTGAAGCTGTTTCAGTCTGCGGAATTACATTTAAATATGATGAACAGGGAATACCTGCAGGACTTTGCAACATTAAAAAACTGATATATGTTACAACATCAGGCGGCAGCATAGGCGAGTTCAATATGGGATATGATTATGTCAGGACTCTTGCGTGGGGAATGTTTGGTATTAAAGACATTCAGTTTTTCAGTGCAGAGAATCTTGATATATACGGCAATGATGTAGAGACGATAATGCAGGAGGCAGAGGCCAAGGTTAGAGCTTCACTTAAATAAGCTGACAGCGGGGCGGTTATTCCGCCCCGTTCTTGTATTTTTGCCCGGGATATGCTAAACTGATAAACTGTAAGTTTTAAATTAAAAGGACAGATTTATGCATATTAATGATTTTGATTATAACCTGCCGGAGGAGCTTATAGCGCAGTTTCCGGCAGACAAAAGAGACCATTCAAGACTGATGGTGGTAGACAGAAGCACAGGCAGAGTTGAGCACAGGCATTTTTATGATATTCTCGAATATCTCAAAGCAGGCGATTGCCTGGTACTCAACAATTCCAGAGTAATACCGGCAAGGATTTTCGGAGTTAAGGCAGCAACCGGCGCAAGAGTTGAGTTCCTGCTTATCAAGCGCAAAGACGGTGACAGATGGGAAACTATGGTCAGACCCGGCAAAAAGATAAAAAAGGGTGATGTAATACTCTTTGGAACAGATGCAGACAGATATATTTCAGAATGCGACCACAAGGGCGGCAATGTGAAATCTCTTGTAATGCAGGAAATAGAGAGGAATGCACCGCTCAAAGCAGAGGTTCTTGATTATGGTGATGACGGTACCAGAATAGTGGAGTTTTCATACAGGGGAATATTTCTTGAGATACTTGAGGAGCTTGGCAAAATGCCGCTTCCTCCGTATATAGAGAGAGAAAGCGTACTTGAGGATAAGGAGCGCTATCAGACGGTTTATTCCAAAGAAAACGGCTCGGTGGCAGCGCCTACGGCAGGACTTCATTTTACAGAGGAGCTCCTTGCCAAAGCCAAGGCTATGGGAGTTAAAATTGCATATGTTACCCTGCATGTTGGTATAGGAACTTTCAGACCTGTTAAATGCGACAATATAGAGGATCATCAGATGCATTTTGAAGAGTATTCCATAGATGAGGAAAATGCGGAGATTATAAATTCGGTGATTAAGGCAGGCGGCAGAGTTATATCTGTAGGCACCACTTCGACAAGAACAGTTGAGAGTGCGGCGGTATTCGATGATAAGCTTGGCAGGTTTATTGTGCCTGCAAAATCAGACTCAACGGGCATATTCATATATCCGGGATATAAATTCAAGATTATAGACAGCCTTATAACCAATTTTCATCTGCCTAAATCCACGCTGCTGATGCTTATATCAGCTCTTTACAGCAGAGAGGATATACTGAGAGTATATGATATAGCGGTTAAGGAAAAATACAGGTTTTTCTCCTATGGAGATGCAATGCTGATTATATAGCTGCATATAAATGAGTATAGTTTTGAATTTAAGCGCATATAATTTTAACAGAAGGTCTATTGACTTTTCTATTTGTGCTTGCTAGAATGTAAGTACAGAGAAAGTTTACCGCTGACCGATATGCGGTATATAAATGGTCGGGTCGAAAGTTTACCGCTGACCGATATGCGGTATATAAATGGTTGGGTTGAAAGTATAGTCCTTCGCCGCAAGGCGGGGGACTTTTTCCGTAATAAGGAACAGGCAATGAAAAAAGCAGGATTTTACATTATTAAGGACGAATTCTTTGAAGAAATGAACGATCCGTATCTTAAAGGAAATAAGAACGGTAACAGACCTCACTACTATTGTTTTGAAGATGCAGACAGTAGGATATACTGGATGATACCGCTGTCCAGCAGAATTAACAAATACAGGCGAATTGTTGAGCAAAAGAAAAAGTCAGGAAAACCTTGCGACATTATTCATATTGTAAAAATGGACAACAATAGAGAAAGTGCATTTCTGATACAGGATATATTTCCGATAACTGAGGAGTACATAGAAAGAGAATATACGATTGCGGGAAACCATTTGATACTGACGAGTGAACGTACTGCAAAAGAAATTGAGAAAAAAGCAAAGAAAATTATCGGAATGCTTAAACGCGGTGTGAAGTTTACTCCGACACAGCCGGACATTGCTAAGATAATGCAAAAACTAAAAACAGATTAAATAAAAAGATAAACTGAAAGGAAACACAATGAGTAAGGACGCAGTTACTTATGAATTACTTAAAAAAGACAAGAGAACAAAAGCAAGACGAGGCATAGTTCATACGCCTCACGGAGATATACAGACTCCTGTTTTTATGCCTGTAGGCACGCAGGCAACGGTCAAGGCCATGAGACCTGAGCAGGTAAAAGAAATGGGAGCAGAGATAATACTTTCAAACACTTATCATCTGTATCTCAGACCGGGACACGAAATTGTCAGAGAGGCAGGCGGGCTTCATAAATTTATGAACTGGGACAGAGCCATACTTACAGACAGCGGAGGATTTCAGGTATTCAGCTTAGGGCCGCTTCGTAAGATAACAGAAGAAGGCGCTGAATTCAGATCTCACATAGACGGCTCGAAGCATATGATTTCCCCCGAAAAATCAATGGAAATACAAAATGCCTTAGGCTCGGATATTATGATGGCATTTGATGAATGCGCGCCGTATCCTGCAGAAAGAGAATATATCATACCGTCTATGGAGAGAACTCACAGATGGCTTGAAAGATGCAAGGCATATCACAAGAATACAGAGAAGCAGTCTCTGTTTGGAATAATGCAGGGAGGTATGTATCACGACCTCAGGAAACAGAGCGCCAAGGCTATTGTGGATCTGGATCTGCCGGGATACGCAATCGGAGGATTAAGCGTTGGAGAGCCAAAGGAGCTGTTTCTTGAAATACTGGGTGGCTGTGTGGACTATCTGCCGGACAACAAGCCGAGATATATTATGGGTGTTGGTACGCCGGATTATCTCTTTGAGGGAGTAGAGCAGGGGGTTGATATGTTTGACTGCGTGCTTCCTACAAGAATAGCAAGACACGGTATGGCTATGACAAGCCATGGCAGGCTGAATATCAAGAATGCCAGATTTGAAAGAGATTTTACACCGCTGGATCCCGAGTGTGACTGCTATACATGCAGGAACTATTCAAGGGCATATTTAAGACACCTGTTCAAGGCAGACGAAATGCTGTCGGCTATGCTTTTATCAAATCACAACCTGCATTTCCTTGTAAATATGATGAAAAACATCAGACAGGCTATTGAAGAGGACAGATTCCTTGAATACAAAGAAGAATTCTACAGAAAGTACGGAAGATTTTAATGGATATATGTAAACATAAAGAATTATGCGGCGGCTGCATTCATCAGGGCAAGTCATATGAACAGCAGCTTGAGGAGAAGGGAAACGATGTTTCCATGCTCATCTCCCAAAAAGAAATAAAGGTCGGCGAATATCTGGGTATACAGGGAAGTCCGGCGCAGTACAGATACCGCAACAAAATGGAATATACCTTCGGGGATACTGTTAAAGACGGACCGCTGTGCCTTGGTATGCACAGAAAAAAGCACTTTATGTCTATTGTTACGGTAGATGAGTGTCAGCTTGTCCCTGAGGATTTTAACAGAATTTTAAGTGCTGTGCTTGGATTCTGTCAGGAAAAAGGCTACAGCTTTTATCACAAAAAAAGCCACGAAGGACTGTTAAGACACCTTATTATCCGTTATGGTGTACGCACAGGAGAGCTGCTTGTGAATATAGTCACCTCATCGCAGGGAGAATTTGATGATAAAGGTTTCACAGAGATGATTATAGCTCTTGAACTTGACAACAGAGTTGTCGGAGTTTTGAGGACCGTCAATGACAGGCTTGCCGATGCGGTATACTGCGAGGAACTCAAAGTCCTGTGGGGCAGAGATTACTATATGGAAAAAATAATGGGGCTTGACTTCAAGGTAAGCGCATTTTCGTTCTTCCAGACCAATGTAGAGGCTGCAGAGCGCCTTTATACAGAAGCCATAGACCTTATAGATGACTTTGAGGACAAGAATGTCTTTGATCTTTATTGCGGTACAGGCACTATCACACAGGCGCTGGCACTTAAAGCAAGAACTGTTACAGGAGTGGAGCTGGTTTCCGAGGCAGTAGAAGCGGCAAAGGAGAATGCTAAGCTTAACGGGCTTGACAACTGCAGCTTCATTGCAGGCGATGTCTTTGAAGTGCTTGAAAATCTGGAGCAAAAGCCTGATGTGATTGTTGTGGATCCGCCAAGAGTGGGTATACATCCTAAGGCTCTTGACAAGATACTGGGTTATGGTGTGAAACAGATAGTATACATATCCTGTAATCCTAAGAGTCTTACAGATAACCTTATGTATATACAGGGTAACGGTTATGAGGTTAAGAAGATAAAAGCGTTTGATAACTTCCCTATGACAAAGCATGTGGAGACCGTAGTATTGATGTCAAGAGTTGAAGGAAAATAGCCACGAAAGCCCAGTAATACTGCGGTTTTCGGGCAATCGGGCAATTTGGCATCGGACAGACAAAACGCTTCTCGGTAACTTATCCAAGGGCAATCCGGCTCAAAAAGTGTGAGAGTTGAGTTGCCACGATAGATGTCACATAGTTGAGTTGCCGAGTTAGATGTTGGGAAGTTGTGGCTGTGAGATAGATGTCAAGGCTATAGGCCGGACAATTTGGAGGTGAAAAGGTGAAACGCTGCATTGTAGCAACCGATATAGTCGCTTAATAGATATCAAGACATGGAGGATTATGAAATGACTATATCGGAGAACAAAGTATACCCGCGAACAGGTGATACCCAAACGGTATATTTGAAAAATGTAATCACGGAATCTGGCATAGAGATTGGTGACTACACAATGTATAACGACTTTGTGAATGATCCACGGGACTTTGAGAAGAACAATGTTCTGTATCACTACCCGATTAATGGTGATAAGCTGAAGGTAGGTAAATTCTGTTCGATTGCCTGTGGGGCTAAGTTCCTGTTTACCAGTGCGAATCACACTATGCACTCAATTTCCACGTATCCATTTCCAATATTCTTTGAAGAATGGGGATTGGATGTAGCAAACATTACAAGTGCATGGGATAACAAAGGTGACATTGTAATCGGCAATGACGTTTGGATTGGCTATGAAGCCGTAGTTTTGTCTGGTGTCACGATTGGAGATGGAGCGATTATTGGTACACGGGCAGTTGTCACCAAAGATGTACCGCCTTATACAATTGTTGGAGGCATCCCTGCCAAGCCAATAAGAAAGCGATTCTCAGATGAAGTGATTTCCAAGTTGCTGGAGCTTCAATGGTGGAATTGGCCTGAAAACAGGATCAAAGAAAACATTGATGTAATTCAGTCAGGTCGAATTAAAGACTTGAAATAGCAGAACTAAAATTAGGGGTAACCAAACTTAATCGGGGTTTGAGCAAAAACTCCAAACTTAATTAGGGGTCTGACTTCGGGGTATGTACAGAAATTCCAAACTTGATTGGGGGTCTGACTTCGGGGTCTGACAATTAAAAAAATGCAAGAGGTGGCAGCGATTTGTCACCTCTTTTTGCTAGAAAAGATTTTAAATAATTAACTGGGTTCGCCACCATTGACAGCTCTTTATGAAGAGTTTTAAAGCATAATGCCGATGGTGAAGAACTCATAAACAGATATGTTAGAACTTCCCATCAGAATATCAGATATTGTAACTCTTCATTAAATTCCCCGTCAATGGCACAGCCACCTTCGGTGGTGGCTTGATTTAAGCCTCTGGCTCAGAATCTTTAAGCAGAGTGTTTTTTGATTTTGTATAGTTTCCTCTATTAGCTCCGGTAAACGAATCATCTTTGACTTGAGAAATGTTGCATGGAGAGGCAAGTACAGGAGCGTTTTTTCTTTCAGCAAACTGACAGAGATATGACAGAAAAGAGGTCATAAAAAGACAATACCAAAAGCTAATGATATTGCCTTTAAAATTTTTTGCAGACCCCGAACAAGGATACTAATATATGGAAAACCCCGAAATAGCCCCCGAAAACATGTGACCCCGATTAAGTTTGGTTATGCGATGATTACAGCAAAGAAATGTTCCCCAATTGCTGTTGATTATTAATACACATTACAGTACAATTAAAAGAAGCTTTGGATATTTTTTATCATTCGAAGCTGTATGAATTAATGAGCGAGGGTGTATCTGATATGCACTGTATGAGTGATGATTACCTGGTGCAGGAGCTTTCTGATGAGCAGGCTGAAAAAGAAGAATTAAAAGCAATATAAAGATTATATAATGACTTACAGAGAATACGGGAGAAGAGATTATGGCAACAGAAGTAAAACCGGAACAGACTAAACGCGCGGAGGCCTACAGGCTATGGATGAATGCGCCAAACCCTATGGTGACATTTTTCAAGACCTTAGATGTTACGCCTGTTATTAAATACAGCAGGAAAAGAAACCTTAAATTCAATATGCTTCTTGATTACTGCATAGGCAGGGCTGCATCTTCTATTGAAGAATTTTATCTGCTTCCTGTAGGAGACAAGCTGATACAGTACGACTCAATAGCTGTTAATACAATAGTCAGAAACAGAGAGGGAGAGGTGAGTTCCTGTGATATTCTCTACACTGATAATCTGGAGGAATATAACAGAGAATATCTAAAGTATACCGCTATAGCCGCATCAGACTGCCGGAACAGAGATCTTACAGACAGTATGGTTATCGGAACTTCAGCAATAACTGATACAGAGCTTGACGGCGCTGTCGGTATGAACAGCGGAATTTTCAACAACCCGTTCATCATATGGGGCAGGTACAGGAAGAAATGGATGAAGTATTACCTCAAAATTTCTTTCCAGTTTCACCACACATAGATGGACGGCGCACACGCAGGCAGATTTCTTGCAAATCTGCAGGATGAAATAGGCAGATTGAAATAATTAAAGTATAATCTAAAATGTGATATAAACAGAAACGGAGGTACTGATATGCTTGAAACAGGAATTAAAGCGCCGGGATTTGAACTTCCCGATCAGAACGGCAAAATACATACGCTGGATGAATACAGAGGACGTAAGGTTATCCTGTATTTCTATCCGAAAGACAATACAGCAGGCTGCACTAAACAGGCATGCGGGTTTGCAGAGCTTTATCCGCAGTTTACAGAGAAGGGCGCAGTAATAATCGGAGTCAGCAAAGACAGCGTTGCTTCACACAAGAAATTTGAAGAGAAATTCAATCTTCCGTTTACACTTCTGTCAGACACAGAGCTTTCATGTATCAAAGCATATGATGTCTGGAAGGAAAAAACAAACTACGGCAAAAAGACCATGGGAGTTGTCCGTACCACATATCTTATAGACGAAAACGGAATAATAGAGAAAGCGTCAGGCAATGTCAGAGCTGCCGACAATCCTGCAAAAACTCTGGAGCTGCTCTGATGATTTTAGAAGCGATTGTTATATATCTTGCAGTGATAAATATTATTACATTTATAATGTTTGGAGCTGACAAAGCAAGAGCAGCAAAAGGCAGATGGAGAATATCGGAAGCGGCCCTTATTCTTGCGACGCTGCTGGGTGGCTCAATAGGAGCACTGGCAGGAATGAAGATTTTTCATCATAAGACAAGACACAGAAAATTTACAGTAGGAATTCCTGTGATTTTAGTGCTGCAGATTGTTCTTATGGCGCTGTATTACCCGTATATACCTGTGCCTTTGTAAGATAAAACAACTTTATTGTGTAAAAACAATAAAAAATATAAAACAATTTGTGTATTTTATCAAAAAAACACTTTATTTTTAGCATATTCTTTGCTATAATAGCCCTTGTGTTTTGGAGTATTAAATCATTTTTTTGAAAAGTGAGGGAAATGTAATGAAAAAAAATGTAGTTATAGTTGGTGCCGGACCTGCCGGAATATTTACAGCACTTGAAATGTTAAACAAGGGCAGTAAAAAAAGCATTATGATCCTTGAAAAGGGCAGAGCTATCGAAAACAGAAGATGCCCTAAGGAAGTAACCGGACAGTGTGTCAACTGTCAGCCATGCCATATTACAACCGGATTTTCCGGAGCGGGCGCTTTTTCCGACGGCAAGCTGTCATTAAGCTATGAGGTCGGAGGAGATCTGCCTCAGCTTATCGGAGAGGACAACGCGCAGGAAACTATTAACTATGCAGATAAGATATATCTCGACTTCGGCGCCGACAGCAAGATAGAGGGCATAGGCAACGAAGAAGAGGTAAAGGCAATCAGAAAACGCGCAATCAAAGCAGGACTCAAGCTTGTAGACTGTCCTATCAGACATCTCGGCACAGAGAAAGCGCAGGACATATATGAAGCAATCGAAAAATACCTGCAGGCAAACGGCGTTGAGATTATGTTCAGTTGCGAATGTGTGGATATAATGGTTGAGGACGGCAGATGCGCGGGAGTCATTGCATCTGACGGCAAAAAAGAATTCAGCATTGAAGCGGACAGCGTTGTTATTGCAGCAGGCAGACGCGGCGCAGACTGGCTTGACAGGCTGTGTGACAGACATGATGTGGCGCATGAGCCGGGAATTGTAGATGTAGGCGTCAGGGTAGAAGTCAGAAATGAGATTATGGAGCACGTCAACAGCGTACTTTATGAATCAAAGCTCATAGGCTATCCTAACCCTTACAAAGACAAGGTTCGTACTTTCTGTCAGAATCCGGGAGGCTTTGTAAGCCAGGAAAACTACGATGACAATCTGGCAGTAGTAAACGGACATTCCTACAAGGACTTAAAATCCGGTAATACAAACCTTGCAATACTTGTATCACACCATTTCAGAGAGCCTTTTGACAAGCCTATGGTATATGCCAGAAAGGTAGGAGAGCTTACCAATATGCTTGGCGCAGGCAGAATAATGGTTCAGAGATACGGGGATATACTTGACGGCAAGAGAACATGGGAGAGAGAACTTGCAAGATCAAATGTGAAACCAACCCTTACAGATGCGGTTGCGGGTGATATAACGGCGGGACTCCCATACAGAACAATGACGGATATAATCAATTTCATACAGGCACTCGATCATGTGGTTCCTGGATTTGCTGCCGCAGAAACACTTCTATATTCGCCGGAGATTAAATTCTACAGCAATAGAGTAAAAATGGATAAGGACTTCAACACAAGTATGCCGGGTCTTTACTGTCTTGGTGACTCAAGCGGCTGGACCAGAGGGCTGATGATGGCATCAGCCATGGGCGTACTGATGGGCAGAAGACTTGTATGATTTATTAAACAGAATTTCTGGCGGGGTATACGATATTTACCCTGCCTGTTATTATATTAGGAGGTACACAGGATATGAAGATAACAGATATTATTAAGCAGGACAGACTGAGTCTGTCATTTGAGGTTTTCCCTCCAAAAACAGACGATAAATTTGAAAAAGTGAAATTCGCCATAGAAGAAATTGCAGAACGCAGGCCATCTTTTATGAGTGTTACATATGGCGCAGGCGGAGGCACATCAAAATATACGGTCGACATTGCAAGAGATATCAAAGAAAAAGGCGTGACTTCAATAGCCCATCTTACCTGCGTGTCCTCAAGCAGACAGCAGGTAAGGGGAATGCTGGACAAGCTGAGAGAAAACGGTATCGAAAACATACTTGCACTCAGAGGAGATATCCCTGAGGATCTTGACCGCAGTCACCTTGAATACAGATATGCCAGCGAGCTTGTAACCGAAATCAAAGAATACGGCGGCTTTTGCATAGGTGGCGCCTGCTATCCGGAAACACACCCGGAGAGCAGTTCAAGTATGGAGGATATAGCCAACATCAAAAAGAAAGTAGATGCAGGGGTTGAATTTCTTACCACTCAGATGTTTTTCGATAATGATATATATTACAACTTCCTTTACAGACTGCGTGAAGCCGGAGTTGACGTGCCTGTAATTGCAGGTATTATGCCTATTACAAGCGCAAAACAGATAGAGAGAGTGGTGTCAATATCACAGAATGCACTGCCGCAGAGATTTTTGCGTATAGTAGACAGGTTCAGAGATAACCCTAAGGCTATGAAGCAGGCGGGAATAGCATATGCCACAGAGCAGATTGTAGACCTTTATGCCAACGGAGTAAAAGCTGTTCATATCTACTCGATGAACAATCCTTCAGTGGTAGAGGCTCTTCAGAACAATGTGTCGGAGATTATAAGATGACGAGGGTTACAAATGACAAAATAGTCATAAATCCAAAGGAGCTTAAAGCAAGACTGGGAGGCGCAGATGACAGTGCCTCAAAGGAGTTTACAGACAGCGTTGCAGATGAAATACTGTCGGCTATGAACTGTTCATACATATTAAAAAAGACAGACATCAGATTTACAGAAAACGGCTGTAATCTGGGCTTTGGAGATATTGCAAGCGCTAATCTCAGGAGAAACCTTACAGGCTGCAGCAGCGCATATGTGCTGGCGGCAACCATAGGGCATGATGTGGACAGAGTGCTTAGAAATGCTTCACTTGTTTCAACGGCAAAGCACTTCGTGCTTGATGCTGTGGCATCTTCTGCGGTAGAGGCGCTCTGCGACTATATACAAGACAGTCTGCCGGAGCAGACCAAGGCCAGATTTGCTCCGGGCTATGGAGATTTCACCCTCGAGATGCAGGGCAGGCTCCTTGAATTTGTAGAGGCATACAAGATAGGCATAAGCGTAAATGATTCATTTATGATGACGCCTATGAAAACCATCACAGCAATTATGGGGATAAAATTATGAATATTTTAGAAGCAATTAAAAAAAGAAAAATATATTTTGACGGAGGCTTCGGGACTATGCTTCAGGATATGGGGCTTGAGTCGGGAGAGCAGCCGGCGCAGTGGAATATAGACCACCCGGACAGGATAACAGCAATACACAGAGCTTATCTTGAGGCAGGCTCTGATATAGTAACCACCAATACCTTTGGCGTAAACAGTCTTAAATTTGACAATGCCGCAGAGTATGCGGAGGCTGCAGTTAAATGCGCAAAGGAAGCTGTCAAAGGATATGAAAATAAATATATAGCCTATGACATAGGTCCCACAGGCAGCCTGATAAAACCTATGGGCAATATGGAATTTGAAGAAGCTGTAAGCATTTTTAAAGAGTGTACAGAGTATGCGGTAAACTTCGGAGCAGACCTCATAATCATAGAAACTATGAACGACTCCTATGAAACAAAGGCGGCTCTGCTTGCGGCAAAAGAAAACAGCAATCTGCCGGTGTTTGTTACAAATGCCTATGATGAAAGACACAAGCTGATGACAGGGGCCGATGCAAAGACTATGATTGCAATGCTTGAGGGACTTGGCGCCGATGCCATAGGTATGAACTGCTCCTTTGGTCCTGACAAAATGCTGCCTATAGTTAAAACCTACGCAGAATATGCTTCAGTTCCGATTATAGTAAATCCCAATGCGGGACTTCCTCAGATAAAAGACGGACAGACGGTCTATGACATATCTCCGGACAGATTTGCCGATATTATGGCTGAAATTGCAGAGCAGGGCGCGATGATACTTGGCGGCTGCTGCGGCACCACGCCTGAGCATATCAGTAAGATGATAGAAAAAGTAGGCGATATTCCGTTTAAGAGTGTATCGCCTAAGACTCACAGCCTTGTTTCTTCATACTCACATACAGCAGAGCTTGGAAAGCTCCCCGCTATAATCGGTGAGAGAATTAACCCTACAGGCAAGAAAAAAGTAAAAGAGGCTCTTAGAAACAGAGATTACAACTATATACTTACAGAAGCGATAAAGCAGGAGGAGGCAGGCTCTCACATACTTGATGTCAATGCGGGAATACCCGATATTGACGAGCCTGAGGTTTTGACGGAGCTTGTCAGAGAACTTCAGACTGTTACAGACCTGCCGCTTCAGATTGATACATCTGATACTGTTGCCCTCGAAAAAGCAATGCGTATATATAACGGCAAGCCTATGGTAAACTCCGTAAACGGCAGCGCCAAAAGCATGAACGCTGTTTTTCCTCTTGTTAAAAAATACGGAGGAGTCGTAGTTGCCCTTACTATGGACGAGGACGGTATTCCGGAGACCGCAGAGGGCAGATTTAATATTGCCGAAAGAATTGTAAACAGGGCTGCAGAATACGGCATAGACAAAAAAGACATAATAGTCGATCCGCTTACAATGACGGTATCATCTGACGATACCAGCGCAGCTACAACACTTGCTGCGGTAACTATGATAAAACAAAAGCTTGGAGTGTCCACAAGCCTTGGTGTATCCAATGTTTCTTTCGGACTTCCAAACAGAAGCATAATCAACTCCGCGTTCTTCACAATGGCGCTTTATGCAGGACTTGATGCGGCCATAATGGACCCTTATTCACCTGATATGATGAAGGCCTACTATTCCTACAAGGCGCTTTCCGGCAAGGACAAGGGCTGTATGGAATATATAGCGTATACAGAGGGCAGAGAAGAGAAAAAACAGGAAGTAAAAACAGAAGAAATAACGCTTTCCTATGCAATTCAGAAAGGTCTTTCAGAGGCTGCCGAAAAAATAACTGTGGAGCTTCTTGAAAACACAGAGCCTATTGATATAATAAATACAGAGCTTATACCTGCGCTTAATGCTGCGGGAGAGGAATTTGAGGCAAAAAAAATATTTCTGCCCCAGCTTATAATGTCGGCTGAAGCGGCAGGCAGGGCTTTTGATATACTCAAAAGCAGAATGCCTTCAAACACCGATGAAAGCAAAAAAATAGTCATAGCAACTGTCAAGGGTGATATACACGATATAGGCAAGAATATTGCAAAGGCTCTGCTCGAAAGCTACGGCTTTTATGTTGTGGATCTGGGCAGAGATGTACCGCCTGAAACAGTGCTTGAAAACGCAAAGGGCTGCAGTCTGATAGGCTTATCGGCTCTTATGACAACCACTGTGCCGTCAATGGAGGAAACTATCAGACTGATGAGAAAGCACAGCCCTGAAACAAAGATCTTAGTTGCAGGCGCAGTTATTACAGCGGATTATGCCGAGCAGATAGGGGCGGACTATTATGCCGCAGATGCTATGGATACTGTAAGAATTGCACAGATGGTTATAGGTTAGGAATATGATACAAGGGTTATACGAAATCAGAAAAAACGAAAGCGAGAAGCTGTTTACAATGTGGCTTGATGCATTTCACGACTATCCCAAACTTGCGGAGGCTTTTCCGCAGATGGATAAAAAACTTGCCGCAATGGAAGCGACAATCAGATTTTACGGAATGTACGATTTGGAATACGGCCACGCCTATGCTACCGATGAAAATATTGATGACGGTATAGTGATTGTGGACTCGGAGGATATGCAGTATACTGCTTCAAGATATATTGAAGCAGGCTGTTATTCCGAAGGCTACAAGGCTGCAATGGACAGGCTTACCGAGGAAGAAAAAAACAGACGCATAGACGTATTTGATGAGCTTGACGAGCTTGAAAAAACAATGGATATACCGTATCCTCATATTTATATTGATTTTCTTGGCGTAAGAAGAAGCTGCCAGGGACAGGGCAGAGGCAGGAAACTTATACACAAAATCACAGAATATGCAGACAGCAGAAACAGACCACTTATGCTGTTTACCAATACCTCGGAAGATGTGGCGTTTTATCAGAAAGAGGGATTCGAGGTAATCGGCGTTGCCAAATCGGATAAATACGGATTTGAGAATACATATATGGTCAGGGAGCCGGTAAAATGAGCAAGCATACTAAGACAAATGTAATGAGAACGCTGGAGACAGCGGGTATCAGCTACGATACAATGGAATACGATGTTTCAAAGGGATTTGTCAGCGGAGTTGACGCTGCGCACAAAACCGGCAGAGATGAGGCTGTGGTTTTTAAAACCCTTGTAACGACAGGCACCAGCAGAGAGCATTACGTCTGTGTGATACCTGTTGCAGAGGAGCTTGATTTAAAAAAGGCCGCAAAGGTTTTCGGTGAGAAAAAAATAGAAATGCTTCACGCAAAGGATATAACTAAAGTTACGGGATATATCAAGGGCGGCTGTTCTCCCGTGGGTATGAAAAAACAGTTTAAAACAGCTATTCATAATTCGGCCTGCGATCTTGACAAAATATATGTAAGCGCAGGCAGACCGGGAGTGTCGGTAGAGGTCAATCCTCAAGAATTAGCCTGCCTTATAGGCGCAGAATTTGCAGAGCTGATTGTATAGATAATCTTTCCGGTTTCTAGTTTTGGGTATAAAGTCTTGACAAGTGTGGCAAAATTGTGGTAGAATTAGTGCTGAAATGAGATAAAACTAGTCCAAACTAGAAAGAAAGGAATATCTATGAGATTTAGATGGATCAGTCTGCTTGTTGCAGTAATGATGATTACGGCAGTATTTTCAACTGTAACAGGATTTGCAGACGACGAAAACACCTTATCCCAGCAGACAGCTTCCCAGAATTTATATGATACTGCAGATGATAATTTACTGACTGCCGATGATGTTGATGCGCCTGATAATGTCAGAGCCAGAGGCATCAGCAAATCAAAGATTAAAGTCACTTGGGATTCCGTAGACAATGCGGACGGATACAAAGTATACAGGTACAACAAATCAAAGGGCAGATATACCTGCATCAAAACTATAACTGATGAGGACAAATGTTCATATACCAATACAGGTCTTGATACCAATACCAAAAAGACCTACAAGGTATCAGCGTATGCATTAAACGACAATGACGGTTTTGTGGAAAGTGACCTTTCAAAAAAAGCAAAGGCAACCACACACCCTAGAACAATCAAGGTTAAGGCTTATGCATATTCGGGCGGAGGCACAACCGCCAGCGGCAAAAAAGCCGCCAAAGGCGTAATTGCCGTAGATCCGAGAGTTATCAGGCTTGGAACCAAAGTATATGTACCGGGTTACGGATATGCGACAGCGGCAGATACCGGTGGAATGATTAAGGGAAACATCATTGATGTATATATGAACACAAACTCGGACTGCATTAAATGGGGAGTAAGATATATCACAATTAAGGTGTACGATTAAATGAATTGCCATTACCGCAACAGGTAGTGGCTTTTTTAGCGGGGAAATATATTACACGTTTTTGTAGATGAAATATGCAAATGGTAGTATAATATATAGATAATATTGCAGATATCAGGAGGATATGATGCTTAAAGATAAAACAGTAGTATTAGGTATTACAGGCAGTATTGCCGCATACAAAATGGCTTCAGTTGCCAGCAGTCTCAAGAAACTGGGAGTAAACGTCGAGGTTATAATGACTGAGAATGCAACTCAGTTCATAACCCCGGTGACATTTGAGGCAATCACAGGCAACAGATGTATTACAGATACTTTTGACAGGAATTTTGACTTCAACATTGAACATATATCATTAGCCAGAAAAGCAGACCTGTTTATAGTTGCACCGGCTTCAGCAAATATAATAGGGAAGATTGCAAACGGTATTGCAGACGATATGCTTACAACAACATTTATGGCCTGCACCTGCCCGAAACTGATTGCCCCGGCAATGAACACCAATATGTACAACAACAATATTCTGCAGGACAACCTGCGCAGATGTCAGAGCTGCGGCATCAGAATAATAGAGCCGGCAAGCGGACTTTTAGCCTGCGGTGACAGCGGCAGAGGCAAGCTGCCGGAGCCTGAATTTCTGGTTGAGCATATATTAAGCGAAATACAGTATGTCAAAGACCTAAGAGGCAAAAAAGTGCTGGTTACGGCAGGTCCTACCATGGAAGCGATAGACCCTGTACGATATATAACAAACCATTCAAGCGGCAAAATGGGATATGCCATAGCAAGATGCGCAGCCTACAGAGGCGCAGAGGTTGTGCTTGTAACCGGCAGGACTCACATAGAGCCTCCGATTTTTACAAAGGTGATAAAGGTTACAGACGCAGAAAGCATGTACAACGCCGTAATGAGTGAAATAGATGATGCAGACATTATAGTTATGGCGGCGGCTGTTGCCGACTATACTCCTGCACAGGTAAGCGATGAGAAGCTCAAGAAAAAAGACGGGGATATGTCTGTAGAGATGAAGCGTACCAGAGATATACTCAAAGAAGCAGGAAAAATCAAAAAGACAGATCAGTATATATGCGGATTTGCAATGGAAACCCAAAACCTCATAGAGAACGCAAAGGCAAAGCTTGAAGCCAAGAATGCAGATATGATTGTGGCAAACAGTCTGAGGACAGAGGGAGCGGGCTTTGGAACTGCAACCAATGTTGCCACACTGATTAAACCTGAGGAACTAAAGCAGCTCCCTATAATGAGCAAGGACGAGCTGGCGGAAATAATACTTGACGAGGCAATCGGAAGCATTAAGCAGTGAGGTGACATATGAACCGAAAAAACTGCGCGGCGGCTCTGTCTGCCATTCTTGCGGCAGTGTTTTATGCAATTAATATTCCGGCATCAAAGATACTGCTTGGAAATATAGAGCCTGTTATGATGGCGGCAGTCCTGTATCTTGGCGCGGGCATAGGCGTAGGCATCATATATATGGCAAGAAAACCAAAAGAGGCAGCCGAAAACAGCAGCCTTAACAGAGGTGATTTACCTTATGTGCTGGGAATGATTTTACTTGATATAGCAGCGCCTATATGCCTTATGTACGGACTGAGCGCAACGACAGCTGCAAATGCTTCACTTCTTAACAACTTTGAGATAGCTGCAACCGCGGTCATAGCTCTTGCTGTATTTAAAGAGGCGGTGTCTGCAAGACTCTGGGCCGGAATAGCCTTGATAACCGTATCGAGTATGATTTTATCCTTTGAGGATATGTCGAGTCTGCAGTTCTCATGGGGCTCCGCATTTGTACTGCTGGCTGCGGTATGCTGGGGCTTTGAAAACAACTGTACCCGCAAAATATCATCAAAAAACATATATCAGATAGTTATGCTCAAAGGCATATTTTCAGGACTCGGTTCATTTGTAATTGCTCTGATTACAGGTGAAGCTCTGCCGGATATAGGTCTCATGCTTATTGCGCTTGTGCTGGGGTTCGTATCGTATGGACTCAGTATCTTCTTTTATATCAGAGCGCAGAGCAGGCTCGGAGCGGCAAAGACAAGCGCGTATTATGCCATCGCGCCGTTTGTGGGGGCATTTTTATCATTTGTATGTCTGCATGAGGCGCTGTCTGTAAACTATTTCATAGCCCTTGTTATAATGCTGACAGGTTCGGCGCTGGTTGCCGCAGATACGATTATTGTAAACCATACTCATATGCACACTCATATTGTGACTCACACTCATGACGGCAGTACCCATACGCATATAGTCGAACATTCGCATGATCATAAGCATATGATAAACGGCAGCGTACACGAGCATACGCACAGCGACGAAATAGCAGTTCATTAATTATATAGATTTGGAGAAATTATGAGAAAAATACTTATAAGCGCGTGCCTTTACGGTCACGCAGTCAGATATGACGGCAAGGCAAAGCGCCTTTCAGATGATATCTTTGAGAAATGGCACAGAGAGGGCAGGCTGATACCTGTCTGTCCCGAGGTTGAGGGAGGACTTTCTGTTCCCAGAGCTCCGTCTGAGATTACAGGAAGTAAAGTTGTTAACTCTGAGGGAAGTGACGTGACAGCGGAATATATCGCAGGCGCGGAATATGCGCTGAAGCTTGCAGATGAGGAAGAAATAGCATTTGCCGTTATGAAAGAGGGAAGCCCTGCCTGCGGCAGCAGCAGAATTTATGACGGCAGCTTCACAGGCACTAAAATTCCCGGTGAAGGTATGGCGGTAAGACTGCTCAGACAAAGCGGCTATGAGGTGTTTAACGAGCTGCAGCTTGAACAGGCGCAGGCGCTTCTTGATGAAATTGAAGAAGCTGACAAGCTGGGTGAGCTTCTGTTCAATATACAAATGTAGTTCTAATTTGTCCACCTGCTAAATATTATTTACTATGTTTAACAGGAGGACAGCTATGAGATACAGAAGACCCAGATACAACAGAAGAAGACCCTCGGCAAGAGGCAGAAGCGAAAGAATAGGCTTTAATGCAGTGCTGCTGATCCTTATAGCAGCAGTAGTTGCAGGCTATCTTACCACAAGATTTGTGCTTTACCCTCTGCTGGGATTTGAATTTCCGTCACTTGAAACAATATGGGATAAATACCGCCCGTCTGTTTCCGAGGACAAGGACAGCAATAAGGAAAAGACAGAGGACAGCAAGTCCGAAACAAAAGAGCAAAAGACAATTGTTGAGGACGGAGTAAACACTTCGGAAGAGGGCTATGTGATACAGTTCGGCAGCTTTTCAACAAAGGAAGCGGCTAAAGAGCGCGTTTCCGAACTTAAAGACGAGGGCATCAAAACCTCGGTTATAGAAAAAGACGATTACTACAAGGTGGTAGGAGAGATATTCACCACAAAAGACAAGGCAAAAACAGCTATGGCAGACATTGATTATGACGGCGTGTTTGTTACAGAGCTCAAATAAGAAAGGATTAATATGATACCCTTATCCACAAGAATGAGACCTGACAGACTGGAGGAATTTGCAGGACAGACCCATTTCCTCTACAAAGGCTCTCTGCTTTACAATTCAATTAAAAACAAAACCTTTGATTCCGCAGTGTTTTTCGGACCGTCGGGTACGGGCAAAACAACCCTTGCCAGAATTGTGGCAAAGGAAATGGACGCAGGTTTTGTTGAAATAAATGCCTCTACAACAGGCACCAAGGAACTAAAGGAACTTATCGAAAAGGCAAAGCTTAGATTTTACGGACTGCAGCAGGAAACCACTTATGTATATGTAGACGAGTTTCACAGATGGAACAAGCTGCAGCAGGACTCGCTTCTCAAGGCCCTTGAGGAGGGCGTAATTAAATTTATAGGCAGTACTACCGAAAATCCGTATTTTTCAATAAACAATGCGGTACTCAGCAGAGTGCGCAACATATATGAATTCAAAAGACTATCCACAGACGACCTTGTGAAAATCCTGCAAAACGCCATTAACGATAAAGACAAGGGATTTGGAAATCTTGACATCAGATATGATGAAAAAACACTCAGAATACTTGCCGAAATGGCAGGAGGAGATGCGAGGATAGCCTTGGATACGCTGGGCTTTATAATCGACAATTCAGATGATGAGCTTGCAGTGACAGAGGAGCTCATAACAGAGGCTATGCAGAGGCAGACTGTGTTTTATGACAAAAGCGAGGACAAGTATAATCTGCTGTCGGCGCTCCAGAAATCCATAAGAGGCAGCGACCCAGATGCCGCTATACACTATCTTGCAAGGCTCATTGAGGGCGACGGAGATATCAAGATGATAGGCAGGAGACTTCTGGTTATGGCAAGCGAGGACATAGGCATGGCATATCCAAGCGCCATATCAATAGTAAACGGCTGTATTCAGGCGGCAATGATGGTGGGGCTTCCCGAAGCAAAGCTTAATCTTGCACAGGCAGTAATACTCCTTGCATCGTGCCCTAAATCAAACTCTGCAAGCGCGGCAATTGAGGCTGCCATAGCAGACCTTAACAGCCGCAAGATAGATGATGTACCGCCTCATCTGTGTGACTCCCACTACAGCGGAGCCGCCAAAAGAGGACACGGCATAGGCTATAAATATCCTCATGCCTACGGCGGCTATGTAAAACAGCAGTATCTTCCGGACAACCTTTACAGAGAGGGTGTTAAATACTATAACCCTACTGAGAACGGAAGCGAGGGCGCATTTAAAAAATTCTTAGAAGGGCTGGACAGGCTTTATGAAAAAGACAATAACAAGGGCTGATTATTCAGGTTTCTGTTTCGGTGTCAAAAGAGCTCTCGAAAAAACCTATGAAGCCATTGCAGACAAAAAAGCAGGCGAAGATATATATACAAAAGGACCTCTGATACATAACAGGGCGGTTACAGATGAGCTTGAACAAAAAGGCGTCAGAATAATTGACAGCTTAGATGATATCGGAAGCAATGCCACGGTTATAGTACGCTCTCACGGCGAGCCCGAAAGCTTTTACCGGGAAGCTGCAGACAAGGGCGTCAGACTGATTGACGCAACCTGTCCGTTTGTTGAAAAAATACACACGCTGGTTAAAAAAGCCCACGATGACGGGTATACAATAGTTATAGCGGGGGACAGAAATCACCCGGAGGTTAAAGGGACCAACGGCTGGTGCGATAACAGCGCCGTAGTGGCAGAAACAGCGCAGGAGGCAGCGGAAATAACATCTGACAAGGTATTTGTTGTTGCTCAGACAACGGTTACGGAAGAAATCTTTGATGAGGTATGCCGGAATATAAAGGCGGCGGAGTGTGTTACCCAAAATACCATATGCAATGCGACCAGAAACAGGCAGGACAGCTGCATTGAGCTTGCAAAAAAATCGGATATAATGGTAATTATAGGCAGCAAAAACAGCTCGAACACTCAAAAATTATACAATGTATCAAAAAAACATTGCATAAAAACCTATTTTGTTGAAAATATCGAAGATTTACCATTGAAACAGATAGAAAAATGTAATAAAATAGGTATTACGGCGGGTGCATCGACACCTGAACGTATAATTGAGGAGGTTATTTCTATAATGTGTGAAATCACTAAAGAAACAAATTTAATGAATGACTACATGGATGAGATTGAAAAGTCATTAAGATTACCAAGAGGCGGCGAAATCGTAAATGGTAAGGTACACCAGGTTACTGAAAACGAAGTTATAGTTAATCTAGGCTGTAAAAAAGACGGAATCATTCCGAAAGAAGAAGTTTCTCTCGAAGAGGGACAAAAATTATCAGATGTATTTTCAGAAGGGGACGAAGTTCAGGCTAAGGTTATTAAGACTGATGACGGTGACGGCGGCATCTTGCTTTCAAAGAAAAAGTTAGAAGTTAACGAGCATTGGAACGAGATCATTAATGCTTTTGAAAATAAAGAATTAGTTACTGTAAAGATTACAAGAGCCGTAAACGGCGGTGTAATCGGCGCGTACAAAGAAGTTACCGGCTTTATTCCTCTTTCACAGCTTTCAGACAAGTATGTTGAAGATCCTGCAGAATTCATCGGACAGGAAATGGAAGTTAAAATCACAAGAGTTGACCAGAGAAGAGGCAAGATCGTATTCTCAAGAAGAGCAGTTCTCAACGAAGAAAAAGAAAAGAAATTAGCTGAAATCTGGGCTAACATTCATGTTGATGACATCGTTGAGGGTAAAGTAATGAGATTTACTGACTATGGCGCATTTGTTGACATAGGCGGTATCGACGGACTTCTTCACATCTCAGAAATTTCATGGGGCAAATTAAGACACCCTCAGGAAGTTCTTCAGATTGGCGACACTGTAAAGGTTAAGGTTCTTTCAATGAACGAAGAAAAAGGCAAGATTTCATTAGGTCTGAAGCAGACTATGCCTGAACCTTGGTCAGTAATTGACGAGAAATATGAAGTTGGTCAGGTTGTAACAGGCAAGGTTGTTCAGATTAAGGAATACGGCGCATTCGTAGAGCTTGAACCTGGTCTTGACGGTCTGGTACATATTTCAGAAATCGCTCACAAGAGAGTTAACGACATCAACGAAGAGCTTACAATCGGACAGGAAGTAAGCGCTAAGATTCTTGAAATCGACAAGGACAAGAAGAGAATCAGCCTGAGCATCAAGGCTACAACTGCTCCTGAAGAAGAAGCAGACGCTGATGATACAGAGGAAACTGAAGAATAATATTTCCGAGCATTCAGAGAGAAATCATAACGGTTTCTCTCTTTGTTTTTTTGTAAAAACAACACAAAAAAGAGACTGTACCTTTTTTGTTAAAGTGCTATAATGAAGGTGAAATTTGAAGAAGATTTTACATGTAAAATATGAATAATGTGTATATAACCACCTGCTTTGCGGGTGGTTATGTTTTTAGGACAACATTACAGGCTGTTTCAGCGTACATATTTTAGGTATATGGGGAACTAAAATGCTGGATTTGACCTGTAAGGTTGAAATTACGGACCTTAATTAGTATAATTAGGGCCGTGACTATATGACAATGAGAGGATATGAAGCTTTATGAATAAATTTGAATGCAGAATTGCACAGTTCTTTCTTTATATAGGTAAGGCCTTTATAAAGTGGAGAAGACCTGAGCTTGTCAAGGGGGCGGGAAGCAGCGGCACGCTGGCCTACAACATTATAGCCAGAGGCATTGATAATGTGCTGGTTGTAACAGGTCCAAACATCAGCAAGAGAGGACTTGCAGACAGTATGTACGAGTCCTTTGACAAAAACGGCATTAAATACAGTATCTACAACAGGACTCAGAACAACCCCACCACTGCAAATGTTGAGGAGGGCTATGACATTTACAGAGAAAACAAATGTCAGGCCATAGTTGCATTTGGGGGAGGTTCGCCTATGGACTGCGCCAAGGCTATAGGTGCAAGGGTGTCAAATCCTGCTTCAAGCCTTATGAGTATGGCGGGAATGTTCAAGGTAAAAAAGAAAACTCCTGTATTCTTTGCAATACCTACAACAGCGGGAACAGGCAGCGAGGCTACGGTTGCCGCCGTTATAACCGACGAAAACGAGCATCACAAATTCACTATAAACGACCCCAAGCTTATACCTGATGTGGCTGTTTTAGACCCGTGTATTACTATGAATATGCCAAGGCATCTGACTGCGACAACAGGCATGGACGCGCTGACTCATGCAGTTGAGGCATATACCAATATTCTCAGCGGGCCCACAGACAGAGGCGCAAAATATGCAGTACGGCTAATATTTACATATCTTCCGAAGGTATACAAAGACGGTGATGACATTGCTGCAAGAGAAAAAATGCTGGAGGCTTCATATGAAGCGGGCATAGCCTTTACACGTTCATGTGTGGGATATGTGCACGCAATCGCTCATACTCTGGGTGGGCTGTACGGCACTCCTCACGGACTTGCCAATGCGGTTATACTGCCGCATATACTGGAGCTTTACGGCAAGGCGGTATATAAGCCGCTTGCAGAGCTTGCAGATGCGGCTGACATTTCGGGAAGCAGTGACAGAGAGAAAGCCGAGAATTTTATCGGCGCAATCAGACAGATGAACAGAGATATGGATATTCCGGAGCACCTTGAGATAAAGGACGAGGATATTCCTAAGATGATTAAATGGGCCATGGCAGAGGCAAACCCTGTATATCCCGTACCTGTTATCTGGAATGAGGCCGATTTCAGAAAAACTATAGACAAAATAAGAGGGAAAATATAACTGACAGGGATATCAGGTGCGTCTGATATCCCTGAAACTTTATCTTCTAGGTCTGTGGTGATGATCGCGGCAAGGGTCACAAGGGTCCTCGCAGCATTCGTCACAGCAGTCGCTGTTTTTCCTGCCGCAAGGGTCGCATTCGTCCTCAAAATCATCTGCGCAGATTTCTCCGCAGTTTTCGATAGTATCGCTTTCTTTGATCTGATGAGGGAACAGCGTAGGGAATGTGGTGCATATTGTGTTGGCCTGAGGGGAAAGCTGAACCATACCTGTTGACAGTACACACATCTGCACAGGTACGACGATCTTCTTTTCACAGGTTACGCACAGGGCGATAATAAGGTTTCCGGACACATCTCCGCAAGGAGAAATACACAGATCTCTGCCCATATTGTTTGTTGCAAGTCTTGTTTCACACGCACTGTTGCAAAACTCCGTAAATCTAGGCAGAAATGCAGTATCGGAAGTGCTTGGCATACAGATTTCAAAGAAGTTTGTAAGTACCAGCGGCTGCTGCTTTGTCGCTATGTTAACCTGCGCGCAGACTGTAAAAACAGACTCGTTATTGCATCTGTCGCACAGCAGCAGATCCATTTCCACAACCACATCTCCTGTGATTTTTATGTTCTGAGTTCCGAAAATCGGCGTACCCATACATTTGTCGTCACAGTCCGAAGTGTTGGCATACAGGATCTTTTCAGAAAATGTACCGTCAGCTCCGACTACCTGCAGATCTTTTCCTCCGGGATTTTGCAGGAATGTTGCGCCTGAAATTGTAGTATCAAGATTAAGCCTTAGGTTTTCGGGATCTTCTATATTTTCCGGGTTGAAAAATCTTCTGCATCTTATGTCTATTACTCTTTTAACTCTGTGGCCCTCAGGGACTGCCGGCGAAAAAGCCTGATTTGTCACAGTTCGCATACCCTGCAGATTAAACAGCACCGCATCATATACTTTCTGCACATATATAGGCTCGGTAACGACATTGTCAAGATTTCCGTCAAATTCACAGAGTGTATTGGCATTACAGCAGTTCTGATACATATCCGGTGATAATCTTCCACCGAAACAGCTCATATAAATACCTCCTTTTATAGTACTTTATCTAAAGTAGTATATGAATAAATCCAAAAATGTGTTACAATAACATTATTGTTTAAAAGGAGAGCGGCAAAATGAAGAGAATTGATAACAAAGAGAAGCAGGATAATGACAGCAGAGTATACAAGCGCGCAAGCCTTGCGATATTTGTTTCTGTAATTTTACTCTTTGCTGCTGTCATGTTTGTTACCGAAATGGTAGACAGGTTTTTTGGCAAAACGGCCGGTACGATTGCGCTTGTAATAATTGCGGCGGCTATAGCCATAATATTATACAGAAAGGAAATTGCGGACTTTTTCAAAAAGAACAGGTCGTAGGTTTGTTATGATTAAAATAAGAGATTTAAGCTGCGGAGCAAGACTTGTAATGGAGGAGATACCATACGTCAAATCAGCAGCCATAGGCATATGGGTTAAAGCAGGCGCAGTAAACGAGCGGCCGGAGATTTCAGGCGTATCCCACTATATAGAGCATATGCTTTTTAAGGGCACAGATAACAGAAGCGCCAAGGAGATAGCGGCAGATGCAGACAGAATTGCAGGCCAGATAAATGCGTTTACAGGCAAGGAGGCAACCTGCTACTATATCAAAACACTGTCGGAGAATATCGACAAGGCGGCTGACATACTGCTGGATATGTTTCTTAATTCACAGTTTGACCCTGTGGAGATGGATAAGGAGCGTATGGTAATATATGAGGAAATGAAAATGATAGAGGACTCTCCCGAAGATGACGCTCACGATATTATAGGTGAGCTGGTGTTTGACGGCAATCCTCTTGCCAAATCCATCATAGGTACTCAGGACACGCTGGCGGGCATAGACCGCGATGTAATAAAGAAATATATCAGCGAGCAGTACACAACTGACAGCATAGTTATTTCAGTTGCGGGTAATTTCAATGAGGAACAGCTTGTTTCAATATTTGACGGCAGATTTGAACAGTTTGCCAGAACCAAAGAGCATACAGAGTACTCGGATATTTCCTACAGACCGCATTACCGCTCCAAGGTCAAGGATATAGAGCAGAGCCATATATGCCTTGGAACCATAGGCATCGCCAGAGATGACGAGAGATTTTACGCTCTTTCACTGCTCAACAATATAATGGGCGGCAGTATGAGCTCAAGACTTTTCCAGAACATCAGAGAGGAAAAGGGTCTTGCATACTCCGTATATTCAATAGCAAGCTCTTTCATACACACAGGCTACTATAATATATATGCGGGAGTAAGCCACGACAAGATTTATGCCGCAATCAAAGGCATAGAGGAGGAGCTCAAAATCCTCAGGGACACGGGAATTACGGCAGAGGAGCTTGAAATATCAAAGGCTCAGCTCAAAGGCAGCTATATTTTCGGTATGGAAAACGTAAACGGCAGAATGTTTACCATAGGCCGTAACCTTACATTAAGCGGCAGGATAAACACTCCGGAGGAGGTTATAGGCAAAATAGACAAGGTGACTTTAGCAGATGTCAATGAGGCTGCATCACTTATCTATGATTTTGACAATTACTCCGCAGTAGTTATATCCGACAAAGAAACAGACGTCGAAAAATATATAAAGGAATAGACTATGAAAATAAAGATAAGAAGCATATCGGGCAGACTCCCCTCGTATGAAACGTCAGGAGCCGCAGGTATGGACATCAGAGCTTTTTTAAAGGAGCCTGTTACCATAGAGCCGGGACAAAGAGCTCTGATACCTACAGGACTTTTTATGGAAATCCCCGCAGGCTTTGAAGCTCAGATAAGAGCAAGGTCAGGGCTTGCCGTCAGAAACGGCATAGGACTTGTCAACGGCATAGGCACTATCGACAGTGACTACAGAGGCGAGATTAAAATTCCTCTTATCAACTGGGGAGACGAGAGCTTTACAGTTAATGACGGCGACAGGGTTGCCCAGATGATAATTGCCTCATACGAAACTGCAGAGTGGGAGCTTTCAGAAGAGCTTTCGGATACGGAGCGCGGAGGAGGCGGCTTCGGTCATACGGGAGTATAATAACGAAAACAGGACTGTCATCATATATTACCTTAGGAGAGTGATATATGATGGCAGATTTTTTATTACTTAGCAGGCTTGAAGATTATATAAACAGAGGCAAGATACTTCCCGCATATTTTCAGAAGTCTGCCGGCGCCTATGGCGTGTTTACACCGTATACCTCGTTTCAGGACTGTACCTGCGCCGCATTTTTAGGCGACAATGCTCAGCCTGCAGAGTGCTTCGTTAAATTTGCTCTGATGTGCGAAAAAACAGGCGGAGCCGACTCTGTGAGGGATATAAGGGGAATGTTTACAAGGTTTTTTACAGACGAGGGACATTATGATATGCTATGTCAGAGCTTCCCGGTGTTTTACATAAACAGCCTTGAAAAGCTGCAGAGTCTGCTGGAAGCGCTGGGCGAGAGCGCAGACGGCGATACCAGAGATCAGAGCAGAATGTGGCAGTTTGTTGCAGACAATCCCGAAAGCCTCAGCCTTATAATACATCTTTATTCGGACAGAGGGACTGTTAAATCCTATGTGAAACAGAAGTATTACAGCTTTTTTTCTTCAAAATGGATTAACGGTGAGGGAAAGGAATATTCAGTCAGATACCGCTGGATACCGCTTTGCGGAGAGGAAACCATAACTGCCTCAGAGGCGGAATTTCTTGCAGGATACGACAGAGACTGCTGCAGAAGCGATCTGTATGACAGGATAGATAACGGCAGTTACCCCGAATTTGAGCTGCAGGTGCAGCTTTCAGACAGAGACTGTCACAGGGAAAGGGAATACTCACATACAGAGCTCTGCGAGGAGGACGCGGGAAGATATATTCCGGCCGGCCGGCTCAGGCTTACAGGCAGACCTGCAGACCATATAAACGAGGTGGACAGCATAGCGTTTACGCCCTTTAATCTGGTCAGAGGCATAGAGCTTGAAAAAGATGAGCTTTCAGAGGGCATAGCATTTCTCTTTTCAAACTGCGGCAGACAGAGAGGAGGGCGCTTTTAGTGAGCATAAATCAGGCAAGGGCAGAATATTATTCAATGACCGCCGAAGAAAAAGAGCATCTTACGGCAAATCTCTGCGAGAGCATATTTTTTCTCAACGATACTCTGAAAGAAAGAATGATTGCACTTATGGGAGAGATAGATAAGGAGCTTGCGCTTCTGCTGGCGGAAAAAACAGGGTAGGGAGAAACTGATGCCGGGTATTAGTCTGCTGATTTTAATTACAGTCGCCTTGGGCTTTGAATTTATAAACGGATTTCACGATACTGCCAATGCCATAGCGGTAAGCGTTCATACAGGAGCATTGTCTGCGGGAAAGGCTGTGGTTCTTGCGGCGGTTATGAACCTTTTGGGCGCCTTTGCAAGTGAAAACGTTGCAAAGACAATAGCGGGCGGACTGATATCGGCTGCAGTCGACGAATACACAATAATAGCCGCGCTTGCAGCGGCGATAATATGGAATCTGTTTACATGGTATCTTGGTATGCCGGTAAGCTCCTCTCACGCGCTTATAGGGGCGCTGATTGGAGCTGCGGTTGTTTTTACGGGAAGTACGGACGCTGTGCTATGGAAAAACGTGGTCTTAAAGGTGGTACTTCCGTTGTTTCTGTGTCCTCCGGCAGGGTTTACGGCAGGTGCGCTGGCATCTCTGGTTATAAAAAAGGAAAACCGGATAATGCAGATAGCGGCCTCTGCCTTTGTTGCGTTTTCACATGGAGAAAACGATGCTCAGAAAACTATGGGAATAATTACTTTAGCCCTTGCAGGCAGGGGAATACTGTGTGATAATGATAGCATACCGCCTGTAATCAAAATAGTGTGCGCCCTAGCCATTGCGGCAGGCACATCAATAGGCGGCTTCAGAATAATAGATACTATGGGCAAAGGTCTTGTGAAGCTCCAAAAGACAACGGGGCTTGCGGCCCAGCTTTCATCGGCTCTTGTGATACAGGCGGCATCGGCTGCGGGAATACCTGCAAGCACTACTCAGATAGTTACAGCCTCAATAATGGGAGCGGGCAGGAAGCAGCGTCAGAAAACAGCGAAGCCTTTATTTGTACTGCTGTTCTGGCTTATGACTATGCCTGTATGCGCATTTTCAGCCAGCCTTATTATGGCTGCAATCAGATATATATAGAGGGGATACACAGATGATATTAAGAGAGGATTTAGAAAAAAGAGAGTATATGATTTACTGTGAGGCTGCTGCAAAGGCAGACGCTTCAAGAGGCAGAGCCGGAGCAGAGGAAAAATGCAGACTCAGAACAGAGTTTCAGAGAGACAGAGATAAAATTCTTCATTCCAAGGCGTTCAGAAGACTGATGCACAAGACACAGGTGTTTCTGGCGCCTGAGGGCGATCATTTCAGGACAAGACTTACTCATACTCTGGAGGTTTCACAGATAGCCAGAACCATTGCAAGGGGCCTTGCGCTCAACGAGGATCTTACAGAGGCTATCGCTTTGGGACACGACCTGGGACATACTCCTTTCGGACATAACGGAGAGGCTGTTTTAAACAGTATACACAGCGACGGGTTTTCCCACAATGTGCAGAGTCTGAGGGTGGTGGACGTTCTCGAAAGCCACAACGGCATGAGAGGAATGAACCTGACGGAAGAGGTAAGAGACGGCATATTAAATCATACAGGCAGGGGAGTGCCTTTTACCCTCGAGGGACAGATAGTAAAGATAAGCGACAGAATTGCCTACATAAATCACGATATAGACGATGCTCTGCGAAGCGGCGTTATATCCAAGGCGGACCTGCCGGCAGAGTGCATTGAATATCTGGGAGACACTCACGGCAAGCGCATAGACACGCTGGTTACAGATATGATAGAGAACAATTCCGATAAGGATTTCATATCCCAGAGCGAGGAGTGCAGACACTATATGGATAAGCTGCGAAACTTTATGTTCATCAATGTATACCATAATGAAAAAGTCAAAAAAGCAGAGCAGCTTATGAAAGTGGAGCAGATAATAGTATCGCTTTACGAGTATTTTATGGATAACCCCGACAAGCTGCCGGAGGACTACAAGGAGCTTATACCTGAATTCGGCACAGACGAGATGGTCAAGGACTATGTGGCGGGTATGACGGACAGATATTCCATAATGATGTACGAAAAGCTGTTTGACAGATAGAATTAAATACTTTTTTAAAATAAAAAAAGGAACAGGCATTGTTTTGTCGAATAAGAATATGTGATTTTTTCGCAGGAGGTAAGAATGTCTGTT
>CAKQOW010000019.1 GCA_934256595.1 uncultured Clostridia bacterium | reverse complement strand
GCTCCAAGCTGCGCCTCAAACATTATATTCCTGCCCTCCGCTGCCGCCTGATAGAGATATTCGGATACATCTGTGATGTACGGAGCAACCTCTTTGCCGTATTTCCTGAGCCAGTCCATAATCTCGTCGGCATCTACAGGCGTATGACCGTAGCCTTTGACTGTGATGTTCTTCCATTCCACGATATCCTTAACCTTTTCGTAAAGGCTGTCCATATCAAGCAGATCCTCCATGCGCAGAGCTTTTTTCATATACTTGTCCGCATAAACAGGCGCTATTCCTCTGCGGGTAGAGCCGAACTTCTTGTCTGCAAGCCTGTCTTCTTCCATAATATCCATCAGCCTGTGATAAGGCAGACATATGATTGCCTTGTCGCTTATCTTGAGATTATCGGGAGTAATTTTAATGCCCTGCTCTCTCAATTTGCCGGCTTCGTTTACAAGGTGTTCGATATCTATTACCATACCGTTCCCCATTATATTCACAGTAGTCTCTCTTAGAATTCCTGACGGAAGCAGGTTGAGAATAAATTTACCCTTGTCATTTACAACGGTATGTCCTGCGTTGTTGCCGCCCTGATAGCGGCATATTATGTCGTAGTCTGAGGAAAGCAGATCCACCATACGGCCTTTTCCCTCATCTCCCCAGTTGATACCAACGATTGCTGTAAGCATACAATCAGCTCCTTCCATATACTTATACATTAATTGCTACGTCTATATTTTTATCAAGAAACTCGCGGTTTGCTGCAAGCACCGCTCTGACTTCTCTGAGATAATCCTCTGTCTGCTGCTTTGCTATGCCTGTGAAGCAGCTTTCGGAAATTATTTTATCTATATCAGCCCTTGTAAGTCCGAATTCAGGGTCCTTTGCAATTCTGTCAAGCAGGTCATTACTGCGGCCCTCCTGCTTGACTGCAAGGCCTGCAGCCACAGAGTGACTTCTGATAGCCTCGTGAAGAAGCTGCCTGTCGCCTCCGTTTTTAACGCAGTACATCAGGATGTTTTCGGTTGCCATAAACGGAAGCTCCTCATTTAAATTCTTCTTTATAACCTCTGGGTAGACTCTGAGTCCCGAAACAATATTTATATAAAGCTGGAGTATTCCGTCTGTTGCAAGGAAAGCCTCAGGTATGGATATACGTCTGTTGGCAGAGTCATCAAGGCTTCTTTCGAGCCACTGTGTGCCTGCGGTCATGGCAGGGTTCATACATTCTGCAATCACAAAGCGTGAAAGCGATGAAATTCTCTCGCTTCGCATAGGGTTTCTCTTGTAGGCCATTGCAGAGGAGCCTACCTGACCTGCTTCAAAAGGCTCGTCAAACTCTTTCAGATGTGAAAGCAGTCTGATATCGCCTGAAAACTTCTGCGTGCTTTGGGCTATTCCCGACAGAACAGACAGTACAAAATAGTCTGCCTTGCGGGAATAGGTCTGACCGCTTACCGAATAGGTCTTTTCAAAACCCATCTTGTCGCAGATGAGCTTTTCCAGTTTGTGAACCTTGTCAGCATCGCCGTCAAACAGCTCAAGGAAGCTTGCGCCGGTGCCTGTGGTGCCTCTGCAGCCCAGCAGCTTCATATTGGAAACCGCAAAATCAAGCTGCTCCAGATCCATCATCAGATCCTGCAGCCACAGCGCCGCGCGCTTGCCTACGGTCGTAGGCTGCGCCGCCTGAAAATGCGTATATGCTAAAGTAGGCAGATCCTTGTATTTGTCTGCAAAGTCTGCAAGCTCTGAGATTGCCGTAAGAAGCAGCTTCCTGATGCGCATAAGGGCGTTTCGCTGAAGTATCACATCTGTATTGTCGCCCACATAGCAGCTGGTTGCTCCCAGATGAATTATAGGGCGCGCCTTAGGGCAGGCAAGTCCGTAGGTGTATATGTGAGCCATAACATCGTGCCTTACTTCCTTTTCACGCTGTCTTGCAGTGTCATAGTCTATGTCGCAGATATGCTCCTTCATTTCAGCTATCTGCTCGTCAGTAATATTTATTCCAAGCTCCTTCTCTGCTTCTGCAAGAGCAATCCACAGCCTGCGCCATGTTGAAAACTTACTGTCGGGCGAAAAAATGTGCTTCATTTCATCGCTTGCATATCTGGTTGTCAGCGGGTTGATATATACATCATTCATAATAAATCCTTTCGGCGCTACAGCAGGTGAATATCTGCCGCTTCGCACATCTTTATCATTTCATCCGGCCAGACTGAAGCCTGAACCTCACCTATATGAGCCTTGCGCAGGAAGTACATGCACAGACGGCTCTGTCCTATGCCTCCGCCGATGCTGTAAGGAAGCTCTCTGTTTAATATTGCCTTGTGGAAAGCAAGGTTCTTTCGATCCTCTGCTCCCGCAAGGGCAAGCTGCCTTGCCATTGCCTCCTCATCTACTCTGATGCCCATTGAGGAAATTTCAAAGGCCCTGTCCAAAACCTCATTCCATAATATGATGTCGCCGTTAAGCTCCCAGTCATCATAGTCAGGCGCTCTGCCGTCGTGCTTATCTCCGGATTTTAAAGCTCCGCCGATTTTCATAATGAATACGGCTCCATGCTCTTTAGTTATGGCATCTTCACGTTCCTTTGGCGTCAGCTCCGGATACCTGTCCTCAAGATCCTGTGTCGTGATGAAATATATCTCATTTGGAAGCTCAGTCTGAATATCTCTGTAGAGCCTGTTGACATAGTCGCCCAGGTTTTTGAGCGCGTTGTAAATTATTGTGACTGTTTCTTTGAGATATTCTTCGGTTCTCTGCTCTTTAGTTATAACCTTTTCCCAGTCCCACTGGTCCACATATATGGAATGAAGATTGTCAAGCTCCTCGTCACGTCTGATGGCGTTCATGTCGGTGTAGATGCCGTTTCCGGCAGCAATGCCGTATCTGCCGAGAGCCATACGCTTCCATTTGGCAAGGGACTGTACTATCTCAACAGTCTGCTCGTTCATATCCTTAATCGTAAACTGTACGGTTCTCTCAACTCCGTTGAGGTTGTCATTCAGTCCGCTTTCAGGAGTTACAAACAGAGGCGCTGAAACACGTCTGAGCGAAAGCCCGTAGGCCAGCTCCTGCTGGAAATAGTCCTTTATTTTTTTGATTGCCCGCTGGCTCTCCATAAGATCCAGCGCAGATGTGTATTTATCAGGTAGAATAAGTGGTAACATAGTCCGGTTCCTCCTTCTATTATACTATTTATTTCTTGTTTCTGAAAGACTGAGATGCTTTTACAAAGCCGTAAAACAGAGGGTGGGCTCTGTCAGGTCTTGACTTGAATTCAGGATGATACTGAACTCCCACATAAAACTCTCTGTCTGAAAGCTCAACAGCCTCTATAAGTCTTTTGTCCGGCGACAGTCCCGAAAGGGTAAGCCCGTTGTCTGTGAGAACCTGCCGGTAGTCGTTGTTGAATTCGTAGCGATGCCTGTGGCGCTCTGATATTTCAGGTCTGCCGTAGCATTTCATCATTGTGGTATCAGGCTCTATTTTGCAAGGGAATGCGCCAAGTCTGAGAGTGCCGCCCTTGTCGATGTCATCATTTTGTCCCGGCATAAAATCTATGACCTTGCAGGAGCATATTTCATTGAACTCTCCGGAATCTGCTTCTGCAAGTCCTGCAACATTTCGTGCGAACTCGATTACTGCAATCTGCATACCCAGGCATATGCCAAGATAAGGGACACAGTTTTCTCTTGCAAAGCGCGCGGCAAGTATCATACCCTCAATACCCCTGTCGCCGAAGCCTCCGGGAACGAGAATGCCGTCAAGGTTTGCAAGTGTATTTTCGTATGTGTCAGGGGTCAGAGTTTCCGAGTCTATCCAGCGGATATCTATACCTGTGCCGAGAGCGCAGCCTGCGTGGCGCAAAGCCTCCGCAACCGAAAGATAGGCATCATGAAGCTGTATGTATTTGCCCACAAGGCCGATAGTTACGCTGTCCTTCGTGGTTTTTATGGCGTTTACCATAGCCTCCCACTCCGCAAGGTCTGCGGCAGGGGCAGTCAGGCTCAGCTCCCTCAAAACGACAGACGAGAAATTGTGAGACTCAAGCATCAGCGGCGCTTCATACAGACAAGGCAGCGTTATATTTTCGATAACGCAGTCACGTCTGACATTGCAGAACATTGATATTTTGTCGAAGATGGCAGGCTCTATGTGCCTGTCGCATCTCAGAACGATAATATCAGGTCTGATGCCCATTCCCTGCAGCTCTTTGACAGAGTGTTGGGTAGGCTTTGACTTGTGTTCATCGGAGCCGCTGAGAAACGGCACCAGTGTCACATGGATAAACAGACTGTTTTCCTGTCCAACCTCTATTGCAATCTGTCTTACTGCCTCTAAAAACGGCTGCGACTCTATATCGCCGATAGTACCGCCTATCTCTGTGATGACTATGTCGGCGTCGGTCTGCCTGCCTACTCTGTAGACAAATTCTTTGATTTCATTGGTTATATGCGGGATAACCTGCACGGTTGAGCCAAGGTATTCGCCGCGGCGCTCTTTGTTTAAAACATTCCAGTATACCTTGCCTGTTGTAAGATTGGAATATCTGTTTAAATCCTCGTCAATAAAACGCTCGTAATGTCCGAGATCAAGATCCGTTTCGGCTCCGTCCTCTGTAACGTATACCTCTCCGTGCTGGAAAGGACTCATGGTTCCCGGGTCCACATTGATGTACGGATCAAGCTTCTGAGATGCCACTTTAAATCCGCGCTGCTTGAGCAGACGGCCCAGTGAAGCGGCTGTAATCCCTTTGCCAAGACCCGATACTACACCTCCGGTTACAAATATATATTTTGTCACGTTTTCACCTCCCGCCAAAAAAAGTGTAAGGCATTCATTCAAGCAAGGGTGATACCCTTTGAAAGAATGAACGCCTTTGCTTTATTACAAAAGTATTTAAAAAACAATAATAACCTGTTTTTTGTGATTTGTCAATAATATGAAGTGAAAATATTTGTTGCAAAAGCACATTTTGCTGCAAAACAGGTGTGAAACTGAAAAAATATATTATAAAAGTGAAATTTGCTGCCGGAGAGGATATAATAGGGGAGTGAATAAATGTATCAGAGAGGTGTTTATGAAAATTGCGGTAATAACAGGGGCTTCGTCGGGAATAGGGGCAGAGTTTGTAAGCTGTCTTGATAAGGACGAACAGTTTGATGAGATATGGGTTACAGCCAGAAGACGTCACAGGCTTGAGAGCATTCAGGCGAGGGCAAAAGTGAGGGCGCTTCCCATGGATCTGACCTGTGAAAGTTCATTTGAGGAATATGAGAGGCTGCTGAGGGATATAAAGCCTGAGGTGGCGGTGCTTGTCAATGCGGGAGGCTTCGGATATTTCGGGGCTTTTGAAGAGGGAAGCTTCAGAGACCAGCTCAAAATGATAGATTTAAACGACAGGGCGCTTGTCGCCATGACATATATTACTCTTGAATATATGAAGCGGGGCGGCAGGATATATAATATGGGCTCTATGTCTGCAATCCAGCCTGTGCCGTATATAAATGTGTACGGCGCGACCAAGGCATTTGTGCTGAGCTTTTCGAGGGCGCTTAATGTCGAACTTAAAAACAGAGGAATTCGGGTTATGGCGGTATGTCCGTACTGGGTTAAAACAGAGTTTTTTGATACTGCCGTTAAAGATGATACGGTGTCAAATTTCAATAAATTCTATACGCCGCAGCAGGTGGTTGCAAAGGCTCTGGCAGATATGAAAAATGGCAGAGATGTGTCGTTTTGCGGATTCGGGACCAAAATGCAGAGAATTGCAGTCAAGCTGCTGCCTCATAAGCTTATAATGAAAATGTGGTGCAGGCAGCAGGGAATAAAATGAAAATATACAGAGCCGGGAGCAATTCCCGGCTCATGCTATTTATCGGAGTCTGTTTTGGCGTTTTGGGATATGTTGTATGCCACAAGCTGATTTGCAAGGTCGTGTTTTGCCTCTCTTAATTCCTGCTGTATTTTGAGGACTCTGTGGTAATACTCGTTCTGTGCCTCTGTCTTAGCCTGCATAAGCTGATTTTCTTCTCTGATCTTGAAAAATACGTTGATGAAGAATACGAGGAGTGATATTGCCATAAGTGTCAGCAGTATTCCATAGCATACAACGAGAAAGCCTGAGAGCATTTGGGAGGCATCGGGATTGACTATATGCCTTATCACCATAAATATAAATACAGGTAAAGCTGTGCCCATAAACAGAGGCAGCTTTAATTTCATATTCATATTTACTATCAGAGGTATGCATCTGCGGCAGATAATCAGCGCAATGATAAAGCACACCGCAACAGCTGCGCAGCGCATTATGTAGTCGGCTGCAGTTGAAGTCGATCGTGAAAACCATGTGCTCGTATCATTACCTGTTATTGCGCCGTATATGGCTGTCAGCACTGTTACTATCGCAGTTCCGAGGATGTTGTAAAAAAACTGATAGAAACAGTCGAGTATGAGCATGTCTATGAGGCTGTCAAAGCGTATAAGCATTATGGTTGCAGCTATCGACAGCAGATATATGAATAACAGAGCGGGGGCGTTGTCACACAAAGGTGAAAACGGCAGATATGCCAGTTCCATTGCAGAGCTTGTCACCGCAGTAATTATTACAGTCACAGGGACATTAAACCGCAGCATATTTTTGTAAAGTAAAGGGAATTTGATAACCACTCCTGCAGTCATAAGCAGCGCGTAGATGATATGGTAAGTAATCATATGCAAAACCTTTCGTATTGTATGTGCAGTATTAAGTTTAAGGCACATTCGGGTAAAAGCAGGTAAGACAGAAAGCAGTATCGATGAACTGACAATGAATATTACCCTGATTAGATTATTTTCTGCCTGTCAGAAACCTTGCAAATGCCAGCTGGCTTTCGCTTCTGTGGCTGCGGCTTATGGTTACAGCCCTGCCGTCATGAAGTATGAAGCAGCCGTTTTCCAGAGCCTTTACCATGTGTAGGTTCAGAAATATACTGTTGTGGCAGCGGTGAAAGTTTGCAGGGAGCGAACTCTCTATATCCTCGAATTTGCCGTAAAAAGAACAGAGCAGCGTGCCGTCACGACCTATTATGTTTATCTTTCTTTTATCGCGTTCAAAAGAGGATATGTCTTTGTAGGAAATTATATGCTTGCCGCTTTTTGTTTCGGCAATGAAGAACTCCTCATGTCCTGAGTTCAGCTTTTGAGTTGCCTTTGAAACAGCTTTGCAAAGAATTTCACTGCATACCGGCTTCTTCATAAAATATATATGGTTTACATCGTAGACAGCTTCATAATAGTCATCATATCCTGACATGAATATAATCTGACAGTCAGGGCGTATATCCAGTATCTTTTCGGCAATTGCAATGCCGCTGCAGCTGCCAAGATCAATATCCAGAATGAAAATATCTGCATCAAAAATGCCGTCTTCAAGATCCTCAAGCATTGATTTGCCGTTTGAAAAAGCAATAATCTTACCGATGTCAGGTAAATCTGTATCAGCAAGTCTGTCTTTTATATATGCTATGCTTTCGGGCTGATCATCACAAATCACTATGTTCCACATTTACTATACCTCGCTGATACGGTCTGATACCGGTATTACTGATATAACTTCAAAATAATCCCCATAATCCGTATAATCAAGTGCGCCCTTGTGCTTCTTTACTATCCTTTTGACTATTTTACTCCCAAGACCATGATCACGACTGTTATTTTTGGTGGTTGCCATATTGTTTTCGAGAGGTGCCTCGTTTGCAGGCTTGCTGTTTCTGACAGTGAGTATCCACTGACCTCCGGTTATGGTGCTGCTGAGACTTACCTGAGGGTTTTCGGTTCTTTGCGCTGCTTCAATGGCATTGTCAAGAAGATTGCCGAAAATGCCTATATATTCCTCGTCGGTAAGAGCAGTACATTTTAAAGTGCCTGCTGATATTTCGAGAGCCACTTCTGAATCCTCACATAGCTTTTGCTTGCAGGCAAGAAGCGCATCAACTGTAGGATTATCGCTGTAATGCAGCCCTGCATATTTCTCGCAGTCAGAAACCAGTTCCTGAAGGAACTCGCTGTTTTGTTTTTTGCTGTTTATTTCATCAAGAAGTATGCTGATTTCTCTCTCATACTGTTCGATTTCTTTGAGCTGGGAAGCCTGAAGCTCCTGTTTCTTCTCGAGAAACTCTTTTTTGTATCTTGCCTTTGTGATTATGTATATAACTGCTGCAATAATTATAACTGCGGCGGTGCTTGATATAATTATAAGGTATCTGATAGCTTCTGCTGTCATAACTTGTAGATCTCCATTTTATATATTGCTGCCGTAGGTAAAACTGCAGGCTCCTCAACCGGCAGATAGCTGACAAGCGGCAATCTATTTGTATTATCTGTGTATTAAGTAGTTTAGTGCATTTCGACGTAAAAGTCAAATTTGTAGCTAAAAGTTACAATTAAAGAGCCAAAAGTGACATTTTAAAAAAAACAGAGCAGAATTTTTGTATAATAATGAAGAATGATGATGAAGTGTCATCGTCTGTTAACAGTTTCTCTGAAGAAACTGTTACATTGCGGCTAATTATAGTTTTCTGCCTGATACATTGAGTAAAGAATAATAAAGAGGGTAGAAGTCAGACATATATATTATGCGGTGTTGTGTCTGATAATAGATAAGCATCTCCTGGACGAATAAGAGGAACTGCTTGATATTCTTACGCAGAATGTATTCGGGGAACGTATAATCAGGCGGCAGGGAAACTGCTAACAGACAATATTCTGTTAAAATGCTAAACGGCAAAGAGAAACTGTATGACTAAGCTTATATAGTTTCTTTTTGTTTGCAATAGAGTATTTACATTCGGCGGATATATTATATAATAGATAGAAATGACTCAGGCATAGAGTCATTTTGTCTTCAGAGATAAGAGATTAAGTATTAAAAGGAGGAATTTTTCGATGAAGAAGAACAGAATTGTAAGCGTAATTATTGCGGTTGCAGTTGTTATGAGTATGACCTTTGCATCAGGCCTTGGCGTATTTGCCGGCACTGTTACAAACGGTACGACTGCTGCAGGGACGATAGCGGCTCAGGATATGAACAGCACTGATGACAGCGGCTATGCTTCATATACTGCAAGGGCAATTAAAAATTCAAGCGCTGTAGTACCTGTTACTGTTAAATCAGCAGGTACAATAATAGTGCCTCTGCAGGGTATAGCAGTAGGCAAAGGCCTTACGGTTACAGTGCATACTGATGCTGCTGCAACAGATGCAAACAGGATTGGCTACAGCAGATATCTAAGCAGTTCAAAGCTTGCTGATACTCTAACTGCAGATGTGACTAAGGCTGGTACATACTATCTTAAATTCGATACATGGGCAAATGTAGAGCAGTCAGCTGATTTCCAGGTTAAATTTGCACCGGCGGAGGGCATACTGAAAAGCGGCAAGGTGTTTTACGGATCATCTGCAGATAACAGCTTTTCATATTACAAAATTACAGTTCCGGGTAACGGATATCTCAAGGTTACAGTGCCTGAGATGGACGAGACATCATTATATCACTACTATTATATCAAGGTGACAAATTCAAGCAAAAAGAACCTGCTGGCAGGAGACAAGTCACTGTATGCATCGAATAACTATACAGGATACTTTGGAGTTAAAAAGGGCACGTACTATATTGCAGTAAAAAACACAGATAAATATTACGGCCTGAAAGCTACATTCAGCAGCGTTAAAGAAAACAGCGGAGCTTCAAAGAGCAAGGCGAAATCAATCAGCAAGGGCAGCACCAAAAAAGGCGTTATAACTGCGAACCAGAGGGCGGGAACAGGCGACTGGTACAAATTTGTAGTAAAAAAGACACAGAAGGTAACGCTTAAAGTAAATACCAAGCTGGGCGGATATTCCGGAGGCATCAAATTCGCAGTATACAAAAAAGGTGACAGCTATCCTTTCGGCTCAAGAAACGCATATGATACAGCAAGCGGTGAACTGAAGCCGTACACTTTTGGCAAGGGCGAAAAGCTTGCAGCCGGCACTTACTATATCAAAGTGGAAAAATACAGCGACGGTAACGGATACTATTCGATTAAGTGGAAATAGAATATACATATGGAGTCTGCGATATTGCAGACTCTGTTTTTTTTGGTTTTGCCATTTGCCAAATGCATATAGATATGGTATAGTTAATTGGTTAAACATATTTTTAAATGGTGAACTTATGGAAAAAATAATACGCACTGAAAATTTAATATTTCAATATCCTGCAGATGAGGACGTTAAACCCGAGCCTGCAGTTAAAGATATAACCATAGAGATTGAAAAGGGCAGCTTCACAGCCATAATAGGCAGAAACGGCTCCGGCAAATCAACTATTGCCAAAACCTTTAATGCGCTGCTGCTTCCGACATCGGGGGCGGTATATGTCAAAGGCTATGATACGAAAGATGCAGACAGGCTGTGGGATATAAGACAGACCGCCGGTATGGTGTTTCAGAACCCTGACAATCAGCTGGTTTCATCTATAGTAGAAGATGATGTTGCTTTCGGCCCTGAAAACATCGGCATCAAATCTGAGGAAATCAGAGGCATAGTGGATGAAGCACTGTTTTCTGTCGATATGTATGATTTCCGCAAAAAAGCGCCTCATATGCTTTCAGGCGGACAGAAGCAGAGAATAGCCATAGCCGGAGTAATAGCGATGAAGCCGGAGTGCATCATATTTGATGAGCCTACAGCCATGCTTGACCCTAAAGGGCGCAGCGAGGTTATGAATATAATCAGGAAGCTTCACAGCGAGGGAATTACAGTAATCCTTATAACTCATTTTATGGAGGAGGCTGCAGATGCAGATCGCATAGTTATTATGAACAGCGGACAGATTGCAGCGGACGGAACTCCGCAGGAGGTTTTTTCGGACAGAGCGGCTATTGAGGCGGCAGGACTCAAAGTACCTATGGCGGCAGACATTGCAGATGCTCTCAGAGGCAAAGGTCTTGATATACCTCAGGGGATTATAGATACAGAGGAGTTAGTAAAAGCGATATGTCAGTTAAAGTAGAGAATCTAACACATATATATAATGAGGGATTGCCTCACGAGTCTGTTGCGGTGCAGGATGTCAGCTTTTCCATTGAGGACGGACAGATAGCAGGGATAATAGGCCACACCGGTTCGGGCAAATCCACGCTGGTGCAGCATTTAAACGGCCTTATCAGGCCAAAGACAGGCAGCATATATATAGATGAAGAAAACATCTGTGACGGCAAGACTGTAATGCGTGAGATACGCAAAAAAGTAGGTCTGGTATTTCAGTATCCGGAATATCAGCTTTTTGAGGAAACTGTATTTAAAGATGTTGCTTTCGGACCTAAGAATATAGGGCTTGCAGACGAGGAGCTTGAGGACAGAGTAAGAGAGGCAATAGAGCTTGTGGGGCTTGACTATGAGCAGATTAAGGACAAGTCACCCTTTGACCTTTCAGGCGGACAGAAGCGAAGAGTTG
Organism: uncultured Clostridia bacterium; assembly: GCA_934256595.1. Lineage (GTDB taxonomy): Bacteria > Bacillota > Clostridia > Peptostreptococcales > Anaerovoracaceae > UMGS973. The sequence goes on along the minus strand of CAKQOW010000019.1, from coordinate 26,414 downwards.
CTATAGCAGGAGTAATAGCGATGAAGCCTAAGGTTCTGATACTCGATGAGCCGACGGCGGGACTTGATCCCAAGGCTCACAGAGATGTGCTTGATATGATAATCCGCGTACACGAGCACGAGAACAATATTACGATAATGGTTTCTCATAATATGGAGGACATAGCTTCAATGTGCGACAAGGTTATAGTTATGGACAGAGCCCATGCGGTAATGGAGGGTACGCCTGAAGAGGTCTTTGCAAGAAGAGCAGAGCTAAAACAGATGGGACTTGCGGCTCCGCCTGTTACAGACCTTATAGATATGTTAAATGACAGGGGATTTAAGCTTGACGGCAATATTCTGACAAGAGACAGAGCTGTTGAAGAAATATACAAGGCGATCAGAGGAAACATAAATGCTTAGAGATATAACACTGGGGCAGTACTACCCCGGCAATTCGTGGGTGCACAGTCTTGATGCACGAATAAAAATAACGGCGACTATAGTATATATAGTGGCGCTGTTCATAGTTGATAATTTTTACGGTTTCATAATATCGGCAGCGGCCCTCGGAGCTGTAATAGCGGTATCAAAAGTACCGCTGCGGTTCATACTCAGAGGACTCAAACCCATATTTATAATAATTATATTTACGTTTGTTTTAAATCTGTTTATGGTTAAGGGCGATGTGATATGGAGCCTGGGGTTCCTGCATATTACAAGGCAGGGCGTCAGAACCGCGGTATTCTTAGGCATCAGACTGGTGCTGCTCATAATCGGCTCATCTATGCTGACACTTACCACCAAGCCTATAAGCCTGACTGACGGCATTGAAAAGCTGCTTTCACCTATGAAAAAAATAGGGGTGCCTGCGCACGAGCTTGCAATGATGATGACTATAGCGCTGAGATTTATACCTACGCTGCTTGAGGAAACAGACAAGATAATGAAAGCGCAGCAGGCAAGAGGCGCTGACTTTGAAAGCGGCAACCTGATACGCAGAGCCAAAAGCCTGATACCTATACTTGTACCTCTGTTTATAAGCGCTTTCAGAATAGCTTCGGAGCTGGCTATGGCAATGGAGGCAAGGTGCTACAGAGGTGATGAGGGCAGAACAAGAATGAATGAAATGAAATTCGCGGGAAGAGATGCGGTGGCAGGAGTCTTGCTGGCGGCATTTCTTGCGGCAACAATTATAGAGGCGGTAATTCTTTAATGAGGCAGAGAAACATTAAAAACCTTGAAGAAAAAATCAATGCAGCAAAAGAATACCTGGTGGATAATCCGGACGATATGAAAGGCAAATGGAGAACTTTGTTTGAAACGGCAGACGGAGAGCTGGCGCTTGAAATAGGCTGCGGCAAGGGACAGTTCATAATATCCCACGCAAAAGCAAACCCGCAGAATATGTATCTGGCCATAGAGGGGCAGAGAAACGTGCTCCTGAGAGGGCTTCAGAAAGCCAAGGCAGAAGAGCTCAAAAACGTTATGTTCTTTGCAAAGTATATAGACGATGCAAACGATTTGTTTGAAAAGGGCGAGATTGATAAAATTTATCTTAACTTCAGCGACCCGTGGCCAAAGGACAGACACGCCAGAAGACGTCTCACTCACAGGGACAGACTCAAAACATATTTTGATGTTCTCAAAGAGGACGGCGTTATAGAGTTTAAAACCGACAATGACCCTCTGTTTGAATTTTCGATGGAGGAAATCAGAGAGTCCGGGTATGAAATTCTGGAATACACAGAGGACCTGCACAATTCGGAGTACGAGTCAAAGTATACGACCACTGAATATGAGGACAGGTTCAGCGCAGGCGGCAAGAATATAAATTATGTTAAATTCAAAAGAAATACTGCTTCGGAGTAATATCCGGGCAGTATTTTTTAATAACAGTAATTTAAAAACAGAAAAAATAAAACCCTCAAAACTGTTGAAGTTTCAAGGGTTTGTGTTGGTACACCATCACGGGCTCGAACCGTGGACACCCTGATTAAGAGTCAGGTGCTCTACCAACTGAGCTAATGGTGCATAACTGCTGTTTCGCGTACCGAACAATTAAGAGTGTAACAAAAGCAGAGACATTTGTCAACAAAAACTTTGCAAAAAAATGATGTTTTTTAAAATTCCTTAAATTTCCGTACATACTATCAAGGCAGTGAACCATAATAGTGAATGAGGAGGGATTAGATATGAAAAATTCAAACCAGACAAACAGTAAAATGAGTGAGAAAAACAGCAGAAAAGCAAGAGCTGCTGTCAGCGAGAAAAGCCAGTCAGATAATACTGAAACTGACAGAAAGAACTGACGGTAAGAGCATCAGACAAAAAGAGCTGGGCTAATCCCTCGTTTAATATAGAGCGGAACTCACCCCGCTCTTTTTGTTTTTGTACTTTCTTGTTTTATGTATACATTAAGTTTGCGAAATGTATACAGTATTAATTACAAATCGGCTTGTAAAAAACAACCCCCTGTGGTAGTATTTTAGCGGTATTTAAGTACAATGAATAATTTTACCGATACCGAGAAATATATAGTTAAAGGAGATGGAAAAAATGTTACTGGAAACATTACAGGGTTTCGTGCATAGCATGGGTATAGCAAATCTTGGCTATCAGAACGCAATTATGATCGTTGTGTCATTCATTTTTCTATATCTTGCTATCAGACACGGATTTGAGCCGCTATTGCTTATACCTATAGCATTCGGTATGCTTTTATCAAATCTGCCGCTTGCTGATGTGTTTATTCACGACTATACGATTGAGGCCGGAACAAAAATGATAGACTCCCTATCCAATGCCGGCATACTCACAGTCTTTTATACCTTGAAACCGGTGCTGCCGTCATTGATATTTCTCGGTGTTGGCGCAATGACCGACTTCGGACCGCTGATTGCAAATCCTAAATCACTGATTATGGGTGCAGCGGCACAGTTCGGTATATTTATAGCATTTTATCTTGCAATTATTTTAGGCTTCAATGCACAGGAAGCAGCATCAATCGGTATTATCGGCGGTGCTGACGGTCCTACAGCTATTTATCTGACAAGCAAGCTTGCTCCGCATCTGCTTGGCGCTATTGCGGTTGCGGCATACTCATATATGGCGCTTGTACCTGTAATACAGCCGCCTATTATGAAGCTTTGCACAACTTCAAAGGAAAGAGTAATCAGAATGCAGCAGCTCAGACCTGTAACACAGAGAGAAAAAATTCTCTTCCCTATAGTTGTAACAGTTCTCTGCGTATTATTACTTCCTGCGGCAGCTCCGCTTATCGGATGCCTGATGCTCGGCAACCTGTTCAAAGAAAGCGGCGCTACAGCAAGACTTTCAGATACAGCTCAGAATGCTATGATGAACATCGTTACTATTATGCTCGGCCTTGCAGTAGGCGCTTCAGCTACAGGTGACACTTTCATCACAGCAGAAACACTCAAAATCGTTGTCCTCGGCGTTGTTGCATTTGCATGCGGTACACTGGGCGGTGTTCTCATTGCAAAGCTTATGAACGTGCTTACAGGCGGCAAAATCAATCCGCTTATCGGTTCGGCAGGCGTATCTGCAGTACCTATGGCAGCAAGAGTATCCCAGAAAGTAGGCAGCAGCTACGATCCGGGCAACTTCCTGCTGATGCACGCAATGGGACCAAACGTTGCAGGTGTTATAGGCTCTGCAGTATCTGCAGCAGTAATGCTTTCAATGTTCGGAGGATACTAAAAACTTCAAATACAATCTCTAAATCATTTTTATACCACATGGGGTCTTGCTCAGGCAAGGCCCTTTTCCGTACCCTCATAAACGCTGTTTTGACACTTTTAGTGTGAATACTGCGAAAATATTGAAAAACACAGTTCCTCAGTGGTAGAAAAGGATTGCAATAAAAAAATATAGATGATATACTAATACTACTATGTGAAAATAAATTTAGGAGGTCTTAGCATGAAAGGCTATACAAGCGACACTATAAGAAACGTTGCATTATTAGGTCACGGTGGTGCTGGTAAAACTACATTCCTCGAAGCAGCATTACTTGCGACAAAGGTTATAAACAGATTAGGTAAGGTTGAAGACGGAAACACAGTATCCGACTACGATAAGATGGAAAAAGAAAAAGGCTATTCAATCAGTACATCTATCGTTCCTGTAGAATACAACAAGGTTAAAATCAATTTCCTTGACACTCCGGGTTTCTTTGACTTCATCGGTGAGGTAAACGGAGCATTAAGAGCTGTAGAAGCAGCAGCAATCGTAGTTGATGCACAGTCAGGTATTCAGGTTGGTACCGAAAAAGCGTGGGATTCCTGCAAAAAAGCTGATATGCCAAGATTCTTCATTTTAAATAAGATCGACAAAGAGAACGTTGATACAGCAGCGCTTATAGACGAACTGAAGGCTAAGTTCGGCTCATCAGTAGTTACTTTAGAGGACAGAGAATCATTGGAAGAAGAAGTAGCAGGAACTGATGAAGAACTTATGGAATACTACCTTGAAAATATGGAACTTACAGACGAACAGTTTGCAAAGGGCCTTTCAACAGGTATCGCAAGCGGAGATATCGTTCCTGTATTTGAATGTTCATCAGCAACAGGAGACAAGATTACAGACGTACTTGAATCAATCGTTAAATACGTTCCTACAGCAACAGGCAAGGAATACGAAACAACAGAGGGCGAAACAGTTAAATGTGACCCTAACGGCAAGATGTCAGCATTAGTTTTCAAAACTATTGCAGACCCGTTCCTTGGCAAGATTTCACTTGCAAAGGTTATCTCAGGCAAGATCTCAACAGGTATGGAAGCATACAACACAAGAGCAGAGAAAGCTGAGAAGCTGGGTTCAGTATTCTTCTTAAGAGGTAACACTCAGGGAGATGCACCGTCAGTATCAGCAGGCGACATCGTTGCATTTGCAAAGCTGCAGTACACTCAGACAGGCGACACACTCTGTGACAAATCAGCACAGGTTACATTCCCGCCAATCGAATTCCCTGCACCGTCACTTTACAAGGCAGTAGAAGCAGCTGGCAAGGGCGAGGACGAAAAGGTTGGAACAGGTCTCCATAAGCTGATGGAAGAAGATCCGTCATTCGTATTTGAAAGAAACGTTGAAACTCATCAGTCACTCCTCGGAGGACAGGGCGAGATTCAGCTTGGAATAATCACAGCCAAGTTAAAGGATAAATTCGGCGTAGAGGTTAAAGAAGTTCCTCAGAAGATAGCTTACAGAGAAACAATCAAAGGCAACTCAGATGTTCAGGGTAAGCACAAGAAACAGTCGGGCGGAGCAGGACAGTACGGTGACGTTCATATCAGATTCTCACCTGCACAGGAAGAATTTGAATTCAGCGAAGAACTGTTCGGCGGCTCAATTCCTAAGAACTACGTTCCTGCAGTTGAAAAAGGACTCAGAGAATGTATGGAAAAGGGACCTCTTGCAGGATGCAAGGTAGTAAACATCAAAGCCGTATTATATGATGGTTCATACCACGATGTAGACTCAAATGAAATGGCATTCAAGATTGCAGCATCACTTGCATTCAAAAAAGGTATCGTTGAAGCTAAGCCTTGTCTGCTTGAACCTGTAATGCATCTTGACATCATCGTTCCTGATGATTACATGGGAGATGTAATGGGGGATATGAACAAGAGAAGAGGTAAGATACTCGGTATGGAACCTCAGGCAGGCGGCGGACAGAAGCTTATGGCGGAAGCTCCGCAGGCAGAACTCTTTGACTATGCTATCACATTAAGATCAATGACACAGGCAAGAGGAAGCTTCACAATGCACTTCGAAAGATATGAAGAAGTTCCTGCACAGCTTGCAGAAAAGATCATAGCACAGCACAAGGCTGAAGAAGAAGAATAGAAATTTAATTCTCTTATTCAGAGAAGCTGTCAGTAATGAAATCAGGACCTTGGCATCTGCCTTAACGGAGCAGATGTCTAAGGTCTTTTTTAGGCAAAGGAGGTACGAGATGAGTGAGGTAAAACACTCGCTTAAATGGGTTTTCATATGGATGCTGATTGCAAGCGCATTCGGTGCAGGGATATATTTTCTTGAGGGCAGCGACAAATGCCTCGAGTTCTTTGCAGGATATCTCATTGAATTCAGTCTCAGCATGGATAATCTGTTTGTATTCATATCAATATTTATGGCATACGGCATAGTGGAGCACGCGCAGCACAGGGTTTTAAACTATGGTATCATAGGGGCTATAATTCTCCGCTTCATATTTATCTTTGCGGGAATTGCCATTGTAAATGCTCTTGAATGGATACTCTATATCTTCGGGGTCATTCTTATCATTAACGGCATCAAGATGTGGAAAGAAGAGGAGGAAAAGGACCCCCATGACAGTAAGATAATAAAGGGGATAAGCAAGGTGCTTCCTATGACAAGAGATATGCACGGTGAGAAATTTATGATAACCGAAAACGGCAAAAAACTGTTTACGCCGCTGTTTGCAATTCTCTGCCTCATAGAATTCTCGGATATAATATTTGCGGTAGACTCGGTGCCTGCAGTTTTCTCTGTATCAAAGGACCCGTTTATAGTCTATTCCTCAAACATATTTGCAATACTGGGATTAAGACAGCTGTTCTTTGTAGTTGAGCATATGCGCAGGAGATTTGAATACGTCAAATACGGCGTTGGTCTGATACTCATATTTACAGGAGTCAAGCTGCTGGCTCTGATATTCCATTTTGAAATATCAATCCCTGTATCGATAGGCTTCATATTCGGAATACTTGCCCTGAGCATTATAATCTCGGTTATAATATCGGGAAAAAAAGAAAAATCAAAACGGTAACAGATGTCTTCGGGAGACTTGCGCAGGACTTCCGGAGATTTTTTTAATAGACTATAGACAAGCAGGGCTTGTTCTGATATATTAATAACAGAACAACTGTTCACAAGGAGGGTGCTATGGCCAAAAAACCTAAAACAGTATTTGTATGTCAGGAATGTGGATATGAGAGTCCCAAATGGATGGGGCAGTGCATATGCGGTGCATGGAACAGTTTCGTAGAGGAGAAGATCGTCTCTGAAGCTGCAGATGACAGGAGAGGGCGCAGCACTGACCAGAGCAGACGTAAATCCGCAAAGCTTGCAGAGATAAGCTCAGAAACTCACGAGAGGATAGATACAGGTATAGGGGAACTTAACAGAGTTCTCGGAGGCGGTCTTGTCAAAGGCTCTCTCACCCTTATTACAGGTGAGCCGGGCATAGGCAAATCAACACTGATACTTCAGGCTGCGGCCAATATTGCGCGAAACGAAGGTAGCGTGCTTTATGTTTCGGGCGAGGAATCCGAGGAGCAGGTGAAACTGCGCGCAGACAGAATATGTCCTGATATTCCGCAGAACCTGTATATACTGGCCGAGACCAATATGACAAATGTGGATATGGCAGCGCAGGAGCTTAAACCAAGCTTTGTGATTATCGACTCCATACAGACTATGTTTACACCTGATATAGATTCGGCGCCCGGCAGTGTGTCACAGGTCAGAACCTGCGGCAACGAACTGATGAAGCTCGGCAAGGTATATAACATTCCGATATTCATAGTTGCTCATGTTACCAAATCGGGAGAGCTGGCAGGTCCCAAGACAGTAGAGCATATGGTTGACTGCGTTCTTGACTTCAAGGGCGAGAGAAATCAGGAAATCAGAATACTGCGCTGCTACAAAAACAGATTTGGAAACACAAGTGAAATCGGCGCCTTTGAAATGGCGCAGCAGGGGCTTATCGAGATTGAGAACCTGTCAAAGACATTCCTTGAGGACGTGGAGGACGGTATAGAGGGAGCCATAGTTACAGCCGTATACGAAGGCTCAAGACCGCTGCTTTTAGAGGTGCAGGCTTTATCCTCGGCAGCCAATGTGGGTTTTGCCAGAAGAAGCGCCATAGGTGTGGATTTTGCTAGACTTAATATGATAATAGCGGTATTAGAGAAAAAGGCAGGACTGTCACTTCTCAACGAAGATATATATGTAAACATAGTTGGAGGCCTTAAACCCGAGGGCACATATATTGATCTTGCGGTAGCGCTTGCCATATATTCCACCTACAGAGGTATGGCGGCTCCTGCAAGGACTATAGTCATAGGGGAGATAGGGCTGACAGGAGAACTGAGGACAGTGCAGAACGCTGACAAGATAGTCAGAGAGGCTGTCAGAATGGGCTTTAAACAGATTATTATGCCTGTCAAAAATGCTGAGAGAATTAAGCCGGCGAGTGAGATGAAGATTATAGGGGTTAAGAACATTCAGGAGGCTATCAGAGTGTTCAAGAACTGCTAAAGTACCTGAAATCATAACTCAAAGGTGATAGTAATGAATTTATATGAAAAAATAAAAGCAAATGCTGACGAAAGAAATATTTTAACTATATCTTTACTGATGTCTTTTGCCGGTATCATTGTTGTAACGCTTGTATTGCTTATATACAATACTGCAGTGGGCTATATACAGGAAAGTCAGGGTATAGCATTAAAACAGTATCTTTTTTCTGTAATCTTTTCGGCAATAAGTATAATGCTGCTTGTGCTGTATATTAAAAAATACAGGCCGACTTTTCTTATACTCGTAATTGCGGCCTGTGTATTCGGTATGTACTGTGGTTTTTCGGGCGTTAACGGCAATATTTGTTTAACTACAATTATTATCTGCATATACCTGAGGCGGAGAAGCCAGAACAGGCAACGTATGGCAGAGCCTGAAAAGCAGATTACGACAGTAATGCCTATTCTTCTTGCAGCCATGGCTTTGGTGTATTTGCTGTGTCCTGTCGAACTTGGATATATCTATGGGTACGGGACAGAAGATATTCATTTTAAGCCTTTTGTTATAATCTCGCTGATTATGGCTGCAGGGGCTGCAGTCATGGCAGTATCCAATGTCAGTAAAAATATGAGGCTGGCAAAGGTGTCGGTAATCATATATTTTTTATCATATGTGATATATGCCACTGTAATATCCTCGAATGTAGCGGATATTATTACGCTGATAGAGTTTCCGCAAACATATCTGGGGATATATCTGCTTGGCAAAACCAACTAAACAGGAGCATACAAAAATAACCGCCAAGTATCGAAGCTGCGGTTATTTTTATAATATACATCGGACAACCGTCTATACGGTAATGCCTTTTATCTATAAACAGTATATAACCTTAATCAGAGAATTTCAATATGCAGAAATATATTATCTGCTGTGATATGTGAAATTATCAATCAGGCGGGTTTTACCTATATATACTGCTATGGCAATAAGCGTGCCGTCTGATATTTCATCTGCCGGCATCATAGTGATACCGTCAACTATTGATACATAATCAGTTACAGCCATAGGTTCTGCGTCTATAACCTGCTGAATAATACCTGTAACTTTGTTTGAGTCTGTTGCTCCGGCATCTATTGCATTTTTGCCTGCCTGAAGCGCCCTGTAAAGAACCTGCGCGGCTTTTCTCTGCTCAGGCTCAAGGTATGCGTTCCTTGAGGATTTTGCAAGCCCGTCGGATTCACGAACAGTAGGGCAGCCTACTATTTCTGTGCCGTATGACATATCTCTTGCCATACGCTTAATAACTGCAAGCTGCTGTGCATCTTTTTCACCGAAAAAGGCCTTGTCCGGCATAACTATATTAAAAAGCTTGGAAACCACTGTGCAGACGCCTCTGAAATGACCCGGCCTGCTTTTGCCGCAGAGCTGTGATGTCATATCATTAAAAATATCTACATAGGTATCTGTTTTGCCGTTACCGTCAGGATACATTTCATCTACAGACGGATAGAATACCATATCGCAGTTGTGTTTTCTCAGGATTTCACAATCATGTTCAAAATCACGAGGATAGGCTTCGAGATCATCTGTTGGAGCAAATTGCGTAGGGTTCACAAAATCCGACACAACAACCTTATCGCACATAGACGATGCACAATCGACAAGGCTTGCATGGCCATCGTGGAGATATCCCATAGTAGGTACAAGCCCTACTGTAAATCCCTGCTGCTTCCATTCACGCACTGCAGCTCGGACTTCTGAAATTTTTGTAGCTGTAATCATATCTGTTTACTCCATTGTCTATTTAAACATTTCATCAAGCTGCACAAGATATTCATCTGAGCAGTCACTCTTTGCAAAGCTGTGGGCAGTATCAGGAAATGTATCTGCCTTTACCTCAGTGTCATAGGCTTTGAAAGCTTCTGACATCTGCTGGCCGATATTGGCAAAATGCTTTACAAATTTAGGCGTGAAATCAGTATTCATTGCAAGCATATCCTGCATTACCAGCACCTGTCCGTCACAGCCAGCTCCCGCGCCTATGCCTATTGTAATCATATCAACCTTTTTGGTGATCAGCGCTGCAAGTTTTGGCGGCACGCACTCAAGTACGCACATAAACGCTCCCGCCTGCTGCACTTCAAAGGCGTCCTCAAGTACACGTTTTGCGTTTGCTTCACCTTTGCCCTGAACTTTGAAGCCTCCGAATACGTTTACGGACTGAGGGGTCATACCTATGTGCGCGCATACAGGTATACCGGCACTTACTATAGCTCTTATCTGCTCTGTTACTGCAGCGCCGCCCTCAAGTTTAACTGCGTTTGCGCCTGTTTCTTTGATAAGGCGTCCTGCGTTTTCAACTGCCTGCGCAGCCGACACCTGATAGCTCATAAACGGCATATCCGCAATAACAAATGTATTGCTGCAGCCCCTGACTACGCTTCTTGTATATATTACGGTTTCGTCCATAGTAACCGGCAGCGTGGTGTCATAGCCCTGCATTGTCATTCCCAGACTGTCGCCTACAAGTATGGTATTGATACCTGCGTTTTCCATTATGCGTGCGGTAGTATAGTCATAGCATGTAAGCATTGAGACCTTTTCTCCGCTTTTTTTCATATCCAACAGTGTAGCTACTGTGTTTTTCTTTCCGTTCATTGTGTTACTCCTCGTTAAGCATATTTTTCAGTTCAGAATAATTGATGTGAGAGTTCTTTTCCTCTGCGACCTTGATAAGCTCGCGGGAGAGATCCCTGTACAGGTTTTCTTCTGTCTGCGTAAGGAAGCAGCCCAGATGCTTCTGTACTGTTGAGACGTCATTTCTCTCTACAGGACCCGTAAGTGCGTTGACAGGTCCTTCTTTCAATATGTTTCGTATATTGCACTCTATAAGCGGGGTAAGCGCTTCCAGCGCGCTGCTTCTGGTAAACCCGCAGGTTTCCATAAGATTAAGGCTTTCCTGAACCAGAGCGCATACAAGATTGCTGCTGATGGTGCAGGCTGCATGATATTTAACCTTGACTTCTGAGGCTATTGCTTTTACATTTACACCAAGTGACTTCAGTGTTTCATACCAGTAGTCGATATAGAATCTGTCGCCCTCAAGGCAAAAAAAAGCACCCGCAAGTTCCCTGTAAGTATCGTACTTACTGTGAATAGGAAACAGTGGATGGATAGAATAACCGTATGCACCTGTATCTTTAATGCCGGGAAAGGCTTCTTTGGCTGTCATTGCACCGCTGCAGTGACAGATAAGCCTGCCGGTAAGATCAAACTCTTTTAATTCTTCAAAAACCGAAGATATAGCGCTGTCTGGAACTGTTAAAAAAACCGCATCGGAATCCTGAACTAATTGGCCAATGCTGTCATATTGAGTTGTTCCGGTAAATGCTGCCGCATCTTTTGCTGATTCTTTGCGCCGGCTGTAGTAACCGGTCACCTGAATATTGTTTTCTGCAAAAAATTTGCCTAAAGTAAAGCCGACTTTTCCTGCTCCAATAAAACCTGTCTTCATCTTATCACCTCTCTTATATATGTGTGCAGATGATGCGGTTTTTATTCCGTTTGAGCGGAGTTTAAATTTAGGTACAGTTTTCGATTAATCAGAAATGCCATCCTTATATTCTGAAAAAGTTTACTTTCCAATTAGTAATTCTAGCACTATTTTGCATAGGTGTAAAGGGTGAAAATCCGCAAAAAGCCAAAATCCCCGAAACCTGCATACAGAGCAGGCTCCGGAGAGTTTGCAATTACCGATTCAGATAAATTGTGTATTGACGATGTCTAATATTTTCTTCTGAAGGTTAATGCCGAAATACCAAGTCCAATTGCAGATATAGCTGCCAGTAATGAGAGTATAACGACAGTTCTGTGTATATCGTCTGATGTCTTTGGAGCATCAGCCCTAGCAGCTTTGGTTTTGTCTGTGTCTGTTTTGCTGCTGTCGTTTTTAATATTATTGTCAGTCTTGCCTGCGTACTTGAAGTCTGTTATTGTAACTTCTCTTTCAAAGCCCTGCAGACGACTGTCTGACGGTATAAATCTCAGCTTGAAAGTCTTGCCGGTTTTGAAGTCTTTGACAGTCGGAACATAGTTACCGTCTGCAAATATCCATTTGCCTTCTCTGCTGTGTCCTGCCAGCTTGGCCTGTGAAAGCTTCTGTCCGCGAACAAGGCTTACAGTTGTCGGCACGTCTGCTTTTGCAACCATGAAATTGCTGTTTTTGAAGTTTGTTTCGTATATGAGTCTGCTCATAGGTCTGTCAAGGAAATTGAGCATTACCATACCGAGTCTTCTGTTGTCGATATAGCCCTTGCCATCGCTGCCGAATTTGTCTTCAAACAGTATAGGATTGATTATGCTTGTAAGCTCCAGAGGACGTCCTACAGCACAGCTGGTGTAGTTGAATATCCACGCATCGGAAGGTATAGGGTGAGATTTGTCAGCGCCTGTGGTCTGCGCAAATGTTCCCTCTATATATTTCAGCTTGGTTGTTGAATACTCGTTATATGCGTCCTGTGCATATACAGATGTACCGAATTTGTCTTTGCCGTAGATTTTAATAGCATATTTATAGTCACCGTAGGAATAGTCGTCCCAGTTTGACAGGTTGATACCAAACCAGCGCTCGTCAAGATTGTCATCAGCCGGATTGTATTTATTAGTATCAATATCATATCTGCGTATGAAAACTATTTTGCCGCGGGCTTCTTTGATTGACGGTATATCGTTGCCGGTCCATACGCGGCAGCTGTTTCCTTTTGCAACCTCTTTCTTGATAAAGCTGCCTACTGCTCTTGCCAGCCCCTCAGTACTTCCGTCGTCGGGCTTTACCATCATAACTATTGATTCTGTAGGATGCTCGTTAAGGAAGCGTACACTTTCATCGAGTATGTTTTTTAGTGTGAGCGGGTCGCCGTTTCTGTCACTGCAGGCCCATTTTTTGTCACCGTGTACAATTCTTACATCTTCAGGGGAGGCCTTGTCTTTTTGCGCATTACAGCGTATATCAAAGCTTCTTACCCCTATATTTAACTGCTCCTCATAGTAATATTTCTGGCATGAAGTGATGGAGAACTGTGCCACAAAGTCCTCAACGACTGATGCTGTGCCGGTATCGTGGCTTCCCGGCAGATTTACTGATGAAAGAAGCGCATTGTCAGGCAGGTCTGCCATCCAGTCCTGTGAATAGGCATATGAAATCCTGTCATTTTTGTTTGCAAAAACATCTATTTCAAATTTAGTACCGTTGCTGTCCTGCCAGAGTGATTCCGCGCCTGCATAGAGTCCTACGAATTTACCTGTGCGGGCATTCTGTATTTTGTAGCTTCCGTCACTTTGCCTGAAGAAACGCCACAGCTGGCTGGTGTTGTAGTTCTTATCAAAATCATCATCAGTCCATACATTTAGCATAGCCTTGTCTTTGCCGCTTTCGCCCTCAATATCCCAGGCAAGCTCCACGTATTTTTCGCCTTCTGTCATCGCCAGTATTTTGTAGGCCCTGTATTCTTCATTCCATTGAAGAGCCCATTTGTTGCTGGTGCCTACCTGATGAAGGTGTATATGAGTTCCGGGTATGCTGGAGTCAAGGACTCTGTTTACAGCCTTGATAGTTCCGAACTTGAAAATTTCGCATATGTCATTCTGACTGCTCTTTGTCATATTTTCGGATTCCGCTCCTGTTAGAGGAACTACGCTGGAAGTGATTATCCATACTTTTCTTTTTGATTTGCCGGTCTGAATGATTTTGTCGTGAACACTTGGCTTGCCGTTTTTGTCAGTGTCCTCAACACCTACCCACAGACCGCTGTTTTTGTTCTGTATGTAGTACTGCTTGTTGCCGTGGGCATCATCGCCTATATAGTAGAAAGCAAACTGACGGTGATCGTTTCCGGCAACCTTGCTGTCATTTGACTCCCAGAGATGCAGCACCTTGCCCTCGCTCTTGCTCTTGTCCTCTATATCTGCGAAATAGTCGGTACCGCCTGATCTGATATGCTTGATGCCGTACCAGCCGCTGCCGATGTGGTCAAATCTGAAGTTGCAGTTTGAGCCGTTTGCTGTATCAAGATGAAGTACGTTGCTTTTCTCTGCATTGCCGTTTACATTCCATCTGAGGCTGGTATTCTCCTGCAGAGTAATAAACATCAGCTTGCCTGTAGTCATATCGGTGACTTTCGTGCCGTCGCCGGAGCCTGAAGTGTCTGCATATACAGTAAGACTGCTCAGACAGAAAACAAGTGCAAGCACCGCTGCGAAAATGTTTTTCAATTTCATAATTCCCTCCCATTTGTTGATTGTGATTTAACTTGCATTAAGTCTACACGATTATATCACATATATTACAGAAGTAAAGCGGTTAAAATAATTATTTGCATGTATACATAATATGAATAATACAATCAGGAAAGAATAATATATATAGTTGTGAAGCAGGAGGCTGTTATGGAGATCGTTGCGGAGATTAATGCAGTTATAAATGAATTTGTATGGGGACTGCCTGCCATGATATGTATTATAGCCGCAGGTGTTTATCTTACTATAGGAACGGGATTCATACAGGTGAGGAAATTACCGTATGCCATAGCTCAGATTTTCGGCAGGCTATTTGACAGGCAAGAGACAGGCAAGGGGTCTATCTCTCCGTTTCAGGCTGTATGTACCGCTCTTGCGGGGACAATAGGAACCGGAAGCATAGCGGGAGTTGCAGGGGCTATAGCTATAGGCGGGCCGGGGGCTGTTTTCTGGATGTGGTGCTCTGCGTTTCTTGGAATGTGCACTAAATTTGCAGAGGTGAGCCTCGCTGTATTTTACAGGTCGAGAGGAGCAGACGGAGAGCTTGCGGGCGGTCCCATGTATAACATACGCAACGGACTTTCACACAGGTGGATATGGCTGGCGTACCTGTATTCTGCATTTGGTGTACTGGCGGTTGCGGGAACAGGAAATGCAACACAGGTGAATACTATAGTGACTGCCGTGAATACGGCGATAGACGGAATATCAGACAGCGCAGAGAGCAGCCACGGTATACTTAATCTTGTTTTGGGAATTTTAATTGCGCTGTTTGTTGCAGCTGTGCTGCTGGGCGGAGTGCAGAGGATAGGGCGTGTTACGGAGAAGCTGGTGCCGGTTATGGCTCTTTTCTATATTTTTATGGCTCTTGGCGTAGTTATTTTTAATATTGACGGTGTGCCTGATGCATTTAAAAGTATCATATCAGGGGCCTTTAATCCGCAGGCTGCAACGGGAGGCGCTGTCGGAAGCGTGTTTTTATGTATGCGCAAGGGTGTTTCAAGAGGGATATTCACAAATGAAGCGGGACTTGGCACAGGCTCCATAGCTCATGCCTGCGCTGATACAGATGACCCTGTAAGGCAGGGAATGTTCGGTATATTCGAGGTGTTCTGCACGATAATAATATGTACTCTTACGGCGCTTGTGACTCTGTGCGGCAATGAATATATTCAGTACGGGAAACCGGCAGGAGCGGAGCTTACGATTTCGGGGTTTGTTTCACTTTACGGAAACTGGGCCTCAATATTTACGGCAGCGGCTCTGTGCTGCTTTGCTTTCTCTACGGTAATAGGCTGGGGACTGTACGGCTCGCGGTTTATGGAGTTCCTGTTCGGAAGCAGAACCGTAAGACCGTTTTTCATCGTATATTCGTTAGTTGCGGTGCTGGGGGCAGTTATGGATATGGGTATTGTATGGGATATTTCGGATACCTTTAACGGTCTTATGGTTATTCCAAACCTTATATCTCTGCTTCTGCTGTCGGGAACGGTGTTCAGGCTTACAGGTGAGAAATTCGGCAGGAAGCGATGAGACCATGTATAGTTTTAAAACAAATATCTGCATCATTTGTGCTGGTTATGATGCAGATAATATGTCGGGTATGGATATAGCTTTACTGTAGAGATGCTAAATTTCCATTAGATCTGTAATGCTGCAGCCGAGTACCTTTGAAATAGAAAAAAGAGTTTCTACCGCAGCCTTATTTATATCCTTTGCTCTGATTTCGTACTGCTGCAGTGTTCTTAAATTTACACCTGATTTTTCTGAAAGGGATTTTTGAGAAAGACCGCAGTTCTTTCTTAAAATCTGCAGCCTGGATGCAGTGGCTTTCATTTCAAGAATTCTGTTTAACGTATCAAATGCCTTTATTTCTGAGGCTTCGTGCAGGGCAGGGTAGGTGTTTTCTATTTCTCCTGCAGAGAACTTTGAAATAATGTTTTTAAAGCTTTTGCCTGTGCGCCACTGGTAATATGCAATAATCCAGCCGCACCAGTAAGATGATGAATAATCATATTCAATCTGAGGCGGAGGCAGAGTCATTTCAAGTCCTGCTTTGTCAATAATCTCACATACAAGCTCTGTTCCTGAAAATCCGGATACAAATCTGGGGTTGCCTTTTTCAAACTGAGAGGCGATACCTGTTGCTATGAACAGCTCAAAGAATGTATCAATATTTAAATTGCAGCAGCTGGCAGCATAATCTGCGGCTTCACCGAGGTTTTTCATAGCATCGTCTAAATATATTTCATCGTAAGCGTAAATCATCGGCTTTTATCTCCTCACGTGTAATATCTCTCATAAAAATACCGTCTGCATCATCATTTTCAAGTTCTGCAAAAAATGCGTTTCTGGCTTCTTCATCTCTGGCTTTTCGCAGGGTATAGTATATAGTGCTGTCTGCAGGCTCGTATGAAGTAAACCTGATGCAGTCAAAGGCTTTACTGCTTTTTAAGACAAATTGTTCACCGAGGTTTCCAAGGCGCATTGCATATGACAGCTGTTTTAGTGAAATTTCATTATTGACAAAGGCACGTGCAAAGGAAAAATATGAGTCATCGGCTCTGTAGCCGATAATTACATCGCAGCCGGTAATATCGGGCAGAAAGTTCTCATACAGCCATTGCGCACCTTTTTTCATAATGGGTGTGGACAGGCGTACTTGCCGGTTGTTCATAAGGAGCGCCAGCCAGTGAAGAATAGTATATTCCTCTGATGACAGGTTCAAAATATTAAGTGAGGATATATCAATTTCATATTTGCTGACAAAACCGTCTGTGCTTTCAGTGCAGGCCCATTCCTTTGCCAGTTCTATATGCTCAGTGCAGTAAAATCCCTGTCCGTAATCATTATATACAGTGCCTTTGCGGTATTCGGGATTTTCAATAATCTCGGAAGAACCGTGATATATGGTTAGATTGCTCATAAAACATCTCCTATACTTCTACAGAGTTATATTATATACTATACTTCCATAGAAGTAGTTTGTCAATATAGGTGAAAATTATTTGCGTATGCAATTATTAGCTTTAAATCTGTTGTTGTAAAAAATAAAAACGGAAAACCCGTTGATAAATTTCATATACGGTGTTATACTAACCATATATGAAAAATAAAAACGGAGAACCCGTTGATAAATTCGGAGGTAAATATGAAACTTCTTTGTATTACAGCGGAAGGATTACCTTTATTCAAGGAAAAACTTGAGTTGTTTTTTTATGCGCAGCAGAGAGTTGCCGAAGAGCAGAAGAAAATTCTATATCCGTTATTCTCAAATATCTATATGAATTCCACCATTGGTTTTATAGGTATCAATGCGTCAGGAAAGACATCTGTCCTGAAGGTTATTCTTCTTGCTTTAGATATAATCAATAATGAGCCGATTAATCACATACAGACCAGAGATATATTGGGGAATGCTGAAAAGGTCAAATTAAATCTGTATTTCTTTTCCGAAAAGACAGAAGAGATTTGTCGTATGGAAACAGTTATTACATCTCAAAAGAGCAAGTCAGAAGGAATAAGCTACAATATCGTTTCAGAGTCTTTGTGGGCAAAAGGTGCAGATGAGGTTGCAACTCGAAAGTCTATGCTTGATTTTGAGGGAAGAGAGCCGGTAATGGTCAGAAGCGGCCAGGAGGATTTTTTGCCGGAGGATGTAAGCATTATGATTGCCAGGAACAAAAAGACAAAAGAACATTTGCACATTGTTAATCTTTTAAAATATACGAATGAGAATATTCTCCCGTTTTCGGAGGATATCCCGGCAGAAGTTATAACATTTTTAGATCCGACAATTGAGAAACTGCATTTTGATGAAAATGACAATAAGACAATGATTCATTTGAAATTCAGAGGAAAAGAAGAGATTCTTCTGAATAATCCGGCAGAGCTTAATAACTATCTTTCATCAGGTACGGTAAAAGGAATGATTATTTTTACACTGGCACAGGAAGTATTGCAAAGCGGTGGGTATATTGTTGTGGATGAAATAGAGAATCATTTTAATAAAGAAATTGTAACAACACTGGTGCGGTTTTTTATGGACGATAAGCTGAACAAAAATGGCGGAACCCTTATTTTCTCTACACATTATCCGGAGCTGCTTGATGAATATGATCGAAATGACAGTATATTTATTACCCGAAACCGTAACGGAATTACAGTAGAGAATCTATCAAATATACTGAAAAGAAACGATATTAAGAAGAGCGATGCATACCAGAGCGGTTTCCTTGAAGGAACAACTCCGGCATATGAGGCATATATGCAGTTAAAGAAAAGTATTGCCTCAACGATTGTTTAGGAGGTATCTATGGAACTGGCAAAATACAAGGCGTGTATTTGTGAAGGATCGGCTGAAAATGCAATTATGGATATACTTCTGGATCATAATCTTTTGATTTTCAACAGAGAAGATATGATTGAGGAAGAGGTAATCCGTTGCCGGGAAGGCAGGAAATTTGAAGAAAAGTATTTAAGAAAGGGATTTAAAGATAAAATTTCTGTAATTAGAGTTCTTGATTCAAGACGTGAAAACTTTAAACTCAGCAAGGCGTATGCCGGTAAAGTGGATGTTATTAACGTAATAACTGCTCCGGAAATAGAGATGTTAATTATCTTTAACGAGGACAGGTATAAGGAATTCAAGAAATCAGGGAAAAAACCCAGCAGTTTCTGCAAAGAGGATTTGAAGATGAGTAAAGTAAAGACCTATGATTTTGTAAAGAACTATTTTAGTGATCCTGTAGTTCTTGTGGAAGCCATAAAAAAGTATCACGAAATGTCTAAGGTGCCAAAGGGAGAGTACATATTGCTGGATTTATTGCGATAAGAAATATATAAAGTACCGTTTCAGAGGGCTTTTATCCCTAATCCCACTAAAAAAGGGAAGCCCTTTTACAGACTTCCCTAATCGTTTGCTGTTGAATTCTCTATTTGAAGTATCTGTTAAGCAGTCCTTCAAATGCAGCACCGTGTCTCGCTTCGTCCTTTGCCATTTCGTGCACTGTGTCGTGAATAGCGTCAAGGTTCTTTTCCTTTGCAAGCTTAGCTAATGCTTTCTTGCCTGCGCATGCGCCGGCTTCTGCTTCAACCCTCATTTCGAGATTCTTCTTAGTTGAGTCAGTTACAACCTCGCCGAGAAGCTCTGCGAATTTAGCAGCGTGCTCTGCTTCTTCCCATGCAGCCTTTTCCCAGTACAGACCGATTTCAGGGTATCCCTCTCTGTGAGCAACTCTTGCCATAGCAAGATACATACCTACCTCTGAACATTCGCCTGTGAAGTTTGCTCTTAATCCCTCGATTATTTCAGGGTCAACGCCTGCAGCAACGCCTACAACGTGCTGGTCAGCCCATTCTGTTTTGCCTTCTGTAACAGCTATAAACTTATCTGCGCCTACTTTACACTGAGGGCACTGTGCCGGTGGTTCAGGCCCTTCGTAAACATAACCGCATACTGAACATGTCCATTTCATAATAATTACCTCCTGATTTGAAATTATTTTTATATATTATAGCACCAATGATTTTGATAGTACATATACAAATTATTAAAAACAGCAAAACATCAAAAAACATTTAGAAATTAGTGTTGACAAATGTATGAGCAGTATGGTATGATGTCGAAGATTTGAGCAAAAATAAGTTTAAGGAGCAGAGATGAAGATACTTTTAAAGAGCGGCAATGTATATACAGGAAACAGATTTACTGCATCGGATATTCTGATTGACGGAGGCAGAATTGTTTCCATTGCTGATAATATTGATAATATTTCTGTTGACAAAGTTATCTGCTGTGATAGCTTTTTTATTTGCCCGGGTTTCATAGATGTGCATGTACATCTCAGAGAGCCGGGTTTTTCATATAAGGGGACGGTAAAGACAGAAACAGAAGCGGCAGCGGCAGGAGGCTACACCGCAGTAATGGCAATGCCAAATGTAGTGCCGGCGCCTTCGGATTTATCATCGCTTGAGATTATGGAGCAGATAATCAGAAAAGATGCAGAAATAAAAGTTATTCCGTATGGAACCATTACAAAAGAACAGAGCGGAAGGGGCAGTCTTTCGGCTATGGATGAAACAGCCGGGAGAGTTGCCTCTTTTTCTGATGACGGCAAAGGCGTACAGGACAAAGATCTTATGCGGCAGGCTATGATTAAGGCAGCATCTCTTGGTAAAATAATTACGGCTCACTGTGAGGATGAAGCCTACAAGCCGGAGGATGCCAGAAGCGAATGGGTACAGGCTGTAAGAGATATAGAGTTTGCAGAAGAAACAGGGGCAGCGCTTCATATATGTCATGTATCATCGGAGAAGACTCTGGAGGCGGTAAGAGAGGCAAAGGCCAAAGGCATAGATGTTACCTGTGAGACAGCGCCTCACTATATAGCTTTCTGTAAAGATGACATCACAGATGACGGCAAATTCAGAATGAATCCACCGATAAGAGCAGACAGGGATCGCAGGGCAATCATAGAGGCTGTCAGAAACGGCACAATAGATATGATAGCCACAGACCACGCTCCTCACAGCGCGGAAGAAAAATCAAAAGGCTTTGATGGAAGCCTTAACGGAATCATAGGGCTTGAAACGGCCTTTGCAGTGATGAACACACTGCTTTGTGAAACAGGAGAGATAACCTTTGAAAAGCTGATACAGCTTATGAGCACAAACCCTGCGGCAAGATTTAACCTTGACGGCGGACAGCTTGCAGAGGGCGGCCCTGCCGACATAGTTATAATAGACAGAAATGCCGAGTGGATAATAGATAAGGATAAATTCAGAAGCAAAGGCAGAAGCTGTCCGTTCGACGGGATGAAAGTAAAAGGACAGGTTGCAGCAACTATATGCGGAGGTGATATTGTTTATGAGAGATGAACTCTGGCAGATTGAAAAAAACCGGCAGATAGCAGAGAATATTTACGAAATGAGACTCGCAGGCAATACAGATCAGATAAAAAAACCGGGACAGTTCATAAATATCCTTATAGAAGATAAATTTCTGAGGAGACCGATTTCGATAGCCTCATGGGACAGCAGAGGAATAACGATTGTATATAAGGCTGTCGGAGAAGGCACCGCAATATTAAAAAACATGAAAGAGGGTAACACATTAAAAGCAATGTGCCCGCTGGGAAACGGATATGATATGGATCTGATACCGGAGGAGGCAGTACTTGCAGGAGGCGGTATGGGAGCAGCGCCGGTATATGCCCTTGCCGAAAAACTTGTGCAGGCAGGCAAACCCCCTAAAGTGATACTTGGATTTAAAAATGAAGAAGAAGCTTTTTTCAGCGAAAGATTTGAAAAGCTGGGAGTTGACCTGCAGATAAAGACCGGAGGAATTGTAACAGATCTGATAGAAGAAGGAAGCTATGTATGCTCATGCGGACCTTTACCTATGCTTGAAGCTGCCTGCAGAAAAGCATCGGACGGACAGTTCAGCTTTGAAGAAAGAATGGGTTGCGGTTTTGGCGCATGTATGGGATGTGTATGTAAACAGAGATTAGGAGAAAAGAGAATCTGCAAGGACGGACCTGTATTCAGAAAGGAGGAGATTTCATGGCAGACACAAAAGTAATGCTGGGAGGTCTTGAACTTAAAAATCCGGTTATACCCGCAAGCGGAACATTCGGCTACGGCAGAGAGTTCGCAGAGCTGTTCGACCTTAATATCCTCGGAGGAATTGCAGTAAAGGGGACAACCATTGAAGCCAGACAGGGAAACGATAGCCCGAGAATAGCGGAGGCTGCCGGAGGCATGATAAATTCTGTAGGGCTTCAGAATCCGGGAGCGGCAGAGGTAGTATCAGAGCAGCTTCCGCACCTTGCAGGAATATTTGACGGAGTCATCATAGCAAATATAAGCGGGTTTTCAATAGAGGAATATGTAAGCTGCGCAGAAACCATGGAAACCTGCCCGCAGGCAGATATTATAGAGGTCAATATAAGCTGTCCCAATGTTCATGGAGGAGGTATGGCATTCGGACAGAGCAGCAGTCAGGCGGCGGCAGTCACAAAGGCAGTAAAACAGGTAACAAACAAGCCCGTATATATCAAGCTGAGTCCCAATGTGACGGATATAGCTTCCATAGCGGCAGCCTGCGAAGCGGCGGGAGCCGACGGCATAAGCCTCATAAATACACTGCAGGCGATGAGAATAGATATAAAAACAAGAAAACCGGTACTTGCCAATATAACCGGAGGCCTTTCGGGACCTGCGATATTTCCTGTAGCGCTCAGAATGGTAAATCAGGTAAGAAAATCAGTCGATATTCCCATAATCGGAATGGGAGGCATAGCTTCGGCAGAGGATGTGATAGAGATGATTATGGCAGGAGCAGACGCAGTGCAGATAGGCGCTGCAGGGCTGAGAAACCCTTGGATATATCCTGAAATAACAGACAGGCTGCCTCAGCTTATGGAGGAGCTTGGCATAAATAATCTGAAGGAGGTAAAAGGAATAGTATGAAAAGAGAAGTAATTATAGCACTTGACTTTGGCAGCGGAGATCAGGCGCTTGAGTTTCTGGACAGATTCAGTGAAACAAAACCCTTTGTGAAGATCGGAATGGAGCTTTTTTACGGTGAAGGCCCGCAGATCGTAAGGGATATAAAAGCAAGAGGACATAAAGTATTTCTTGATCTGAAACTGCACGATATACCGAATACAGTAGGAAAAGCCATGAAATCACTTTCGTCACTTGATGTGGATATAATAAATGTCCATGCGGCAGGCGCAATTGAAATGATGCAGGCGGCAGCAGCGGGCTTTGCGGATTGTGACAAAAAACCGCTGGTTATAGCAGTTACACAACTTACAAGCACAGATCAGCAGACTATGAAAAACCAGCTCCTTATAGACTATCCGATGGAGGAGGTTGTGGCAAAATATGCCGCAAACGCCGAGGCGGCGGGGCTTGCAGGCGTAGTATGCTCGCCGCTGGAGGTGCCGGCAGTCAAAAAAATCTGCGGAGAGAGCTTCGTAACGGTAACTCCCGGAGTAAGATTTGCAGGTGAGGGCAAAGGTGACCAGAAAAGAGTAACAACGCCGCAGCAGGCTGCAGAGCTCGGATCTGATTTCATAGTAATGGGACGTTCAATAACAGGAGCAGGAAATCCTGAAGAAGCATATATAAGAGCAATGAAAGAATTTGGAGGTGAGGCAGATGAATAAAAACCTTGTGGCTGAGCTTCTGCTGGAAACAGAAGCAGTATTTTTAAGACCTGACGAGCCGTTTACATGGGCCAGCGGAATTAAAAGCCCGGTATACTGTGACAACCGGCTTACGCTTACAGCTCCGAAGGCAAGAAACGTCATAGAGCAGGCGATAGCAGACACTGTGAAAACAGAGTATCCGGAGGCTGAAATCCTGATGGGGACAAGCACTGCGGGAATTGCCCATGCAGCAATAGCAGCGCATATTCTCGGACTTCCAATGGGCTATGTGAGAGGCTCTGCCAAAGATCATGGCAGAGGCAATCGTATAGAGGGAAGACTGATGCCCGGCCAGAAAACAGTAGTTATAGAGGACCTTATATCCACAGGAGGTTCGGTGCTGGATACAGTAGAGGCTCTGCGTCAGGCAGGGGCAGAGGTGCTGGGTATAGTCAGCATATTCACATATCAGTTCGAAGAAGCAAAAAACAGAATGGAGCAGGCCGGAGTAAAATGTGTCAGCCTGTGCGATCTTGATGCCCTGCTGCAAACGGCAGGAGCAAAGGGAAGTATAACAGAAAAACAGAGAAAAATGGTAGAGGCTTTCAGAGCGGATCCGAAGGAATGGAGGTAAAACAGGCATGAGAAATCTGATTAACATAACTGATCTTTCAGTAGACGAAATAAACGGAATGATAAAAACAGCAGAGGATATAATTGAGAACCCGAAGGACTATATGGACATATGTCACGGCAAAAAACTTGCAACACTGTTCTTTGAGCCAAGTACAAGGACAAGACTTTCATTTGAAGCCGCAATGCTTGAGCTTGGAGGAAGCGTGCTGGGATTTTCAGAGGCGGCATCGTCTTCGGCAGCAAAAGGAGAGAGCGTAAAAGACACTGTAAGAACTGTAAGCTGCTATGCTGATATAATTGCAATGAGACATCCGAAAGAAGGAGCGCCGATTGCGGCAGCTCAGCGCTGTGAGGTGCCTCTCATAAACGCAGGCGACGGCGGACATTTCCATCCTACTCAGACTCTTACCGACCTGCTTACAATATGGAGAGAAAAAGGCCGACTTTCAGATATGACCATAGGCATATGCGGCGATCTTAAATTCGGAAGAACAGTACATTCACTTGTAGAAGCAATGTCAAGATATGACAATATAAAATTTGTCCTGATTGCACCCGAAGAACTGAAGGTTCCCGGATATATCACAGATATGCTTGACAGAAAGGGTATAGAATATATAGAGACAGAAGATATGGAAAGTGTAATGGATACACTGGATATACTGTATATGACAAGAGTACAGAGAGAACGATTCTTTAATGAAGAGGACTATATCAGGCTTAAGGATACATATATACTTGATATGAAAAAACTCGAAACAGCAAAGGACAGCCTGTCAGTGCTTCATCCGCTGCCTAGAGTAAACGAAATAGCAACAGAGGTTGATGATGATCCCAGAGCTGCATATTTCAGACAGGTACTTTGCGGTAAATATATAAGAATGGCGCTGATACTTGAGCTTTTAGGAATCAGGAAAGGAGAAAAATAATGAACGTAGACGGAGTAAGAAACGGCATAGTGCTTGACCATATAGCAGCAGGAAAAAGCATGGAGATATACAGACTGCTTAATCTTGACCGGCTCTCCTGCAGTGTTGCGGTACTGCAGAATGTACAGAGCAAAAAGTACGGGATAAAGGATATGATTAAAATAGATGAGATGATAGATATCAATCTTGATATAATAGGTTACATAGATCCCAATATAACAATTAATATTGTTAAGGATAATGAACTTGTGAGCAAAAAACATCTGTCACTTCCCGAAAAACTGGACAATGTGATATTCTGCAAAAATCCGAGATGTATAACCAGCGTAGAGCAGGAAATAGTACACAGCTTCAGGCTGGCGGATCCGGAAAAAAGAATATACAGATGCGTATACTGTGATACAGAACATAAATAATATAAGGTAAATAAAGCGGTTTGCAGGAAAAGCAGGCCGCTTCTGCCTTTAAAGTGCGGGTAATCGGTGAAACTTCTTGATTTGTTCGGGTATTTTAGGTATGCTGTTGTTGACTGAAAGGTGCGCTGTTTTGTAAGCCGGAATATAAACCGGAGGATGACCGATGCTGAACAATGGAAACAAAACTAAACAAGGAACAACGATCTCACTGGTGATTGTATTTACTGTCTGTATGGTTCTGATGGTAATCAGATGGCTGGATATTTTTAACGCAGGTATTTATGTCATAAATGAAAATGTAAATTCACACATCACCAACTTTACTTTAAGTCTGCTGCTGTGCACATTTATCGGATATCTGCTGCTGTCGGCAGGCAAGAAATATATTTCGAATGCAGTAATCGGCATTTTACTGATAATCGCTAATTTCATATATGAGTTATTTTTGCCGGTACTTAACACAAGAGACGTTATTGATGCTCTGTACGGTCTGGCAGGAGTTACAGTAAGTCTGATATATCTGTTTGTTATCAGCAGATATGGCTTTGTTAAGGAAAAACAGTTGTAAAATATATTAAAAAATCTTTGTTAAACAGGCAGGACTGATTCTCAGCCGAAGGAGACTATTATGAGTCAACTACTCCGACCTTCGGCTAAGGCCTTAGAGGTCGGAGCTTGTAACTGCCCTGTGGTATAACGAATTTCTCC
>CAKQOW010000018.1 GCA_934256595.1 uncultured Clostridia bacterium | reverse complement strand
AAAGCTTCAGATATATGATACAGAGGGTAAGCCGGTAGGGCAGACAGAATTAAAGCAGTGTAAATATGGTCTGAGGATCTGGAGTAAGTAAATAACCTGAATAATGTGGGGACTTTGCCTCAGGTAATAAAAACGGCCATTTAGAGCTTTGCTATAAATGGTCAGTTTTTATTTCGGGAATACTGCTGCCTGCAATAAGCTCCAGCTTTTTCTTTTTAGGCAGTCTTTTGATGGCTGCCTCTCTTTTTAATGCGGCGGATCTGTCAGGAAGCTCCTCATAATATACAAGGCTGACAGGCCGGCGGCCTCTGGTGTATTTGGCTCCTCTGCCGCTGTTGTGGGTATTTACTCTGGCTTCAATGTCTGTTGTCCAGCCGGTATAAAAGGTGCCGTCTGCACATTCTAAAATATATACATAGTTCTTCTTTTCCATACAACTTTCCTCGTATATATTATAATATCGCTTATGACTTTTGACAAGAAGCCGGTATCGTGATAGACTTAATTAACTAAAAGGAAAGTGGAGAGATTTATGATAGTATTATTGACACCGTTTGAAACGACAACAGGGCTGGCGGCAGCTATCGCAGCAGTAAACGTTCTTATCGTTATAGCCATAATCTTTATGGAAAGAAAAAACCCCGAATCTACTCTTGCGTGGGTACTGGTACTTACATTCCTGCCGGTTGTGGGACTTATTCTGTATATGATTTTTTCACAGAACATTGCCCGCAAGCAGATATTCCGGCTCAATCCCGACGAGGAGAAATTTGTCAGCTCCTCACTCAAAAAACAGATGGACGCCATATCAACGGGAAGCTATGAATTTTTAAATGAAGAGGCTGATGACTGGAAAGATATGATCAGACTCAATCAGAGATATGACAGCGCATATTTTACCCAGAACAATTCAGTGGAGCTTTTTACGGACGGCAGAGAGAAATTTGAAAGCCTGATTGCAGACATCAGAAACGCCAAAAAAAGCATCAACATCGAATACTATATCATCAAATGGGACAAGGTGGGACTCAGACTCCTCAAGGCTCTCGAAGAGAAAGCAAAGGAAGGCGTTGAGGTAAGGCTTCTTATGGACGCCTTAGGCTGCAGACAGATTACAAAGAGAAGAATACAGCCCCTTATAGATGCAGGTGCCAAATGCGCGTTTTTCTTCAGACCAAAGATGAAGATATTCCTTATGAGGCTTAACTACAGAAACCACAGGAAACTGGTTGTTATAGACAACAGCATAGGATACATAGGCGGATTCAATATAGCAAGAGAATATCTGGGCCTCAAAGAGAAATTCGGATACTGGAGAGATACACATGTCAGAATAAGAGGCGGAGCTGTCCACGATATTAATGCAAGATTCATACTGGACTGGCGTTTTGCCTCAAAAGAAAATCTGGACTTTTCATCAATATTTCTCGAAGAACCGGTAAATGCGGGCAATACAGGCATACAGATAGTAACCTCAGGCCCCGACAACGAACGGCAGGAAGTCAAGAGAGCGTACATGAAGATGATTGTATCCGCAAAGAAGAACATATATCTTCAGACGCCATATTTTGTACCTGATGCCAGCATTATAGAGTCACTCAAAGTTGCGGCGCTTTCGGGCATAGACGTGAGAGTTATGATACCATGCATGCCCGATCACATATTTGTGTACTGGGCAACCTATTCCTATGTTGGAGAACTGATACGCTCAGGCGTCAAGGTATACATATATGACAACGGATTTCTGCATGCCAAAACGCTTGTTGTTGACAGTCAGGTTGCAAGCGTGGGCTCGGCCAACTTTGACAAGAGAAGCTTTTCCCTGAACTTTGAATCCAATGCGATTATATATGACAGGGACATAGCCTGCAAAATGGAGTCGGCATTTGAAAACGACATCACACTGTGCCACCAGCTTACACAGGAGCTTTATGATCAGAGATCACTGATTATAAGGTTTAAGGAGTCAATAGCAAGACTTCTGACAAACATATTATAGAGATGAACAAAATCCCCCGGGTCTTGCGTAGAGGACTTTTCGGGGGATTTTAAGGTTTTAGCAGGAGGGGATACAAAGCTCTGTGCCGACTGTCAGATTATATACATCGACATCGGGGTTTGCTTTCATTATCGCATCGAGAGTAACCTTGTGCATCTTTGCAATCATATACAGAGTGTCACCCGGTTTTACAATATGAACTGCCGCGCATTTCTTTTTATTATCTTCCGCAGGACCCGGAATACAAAGCTCGGTGCCTATCCTTAAATTATACGGATTTCTGATTTTATTGGCTTTCATAAGCAGCTCCACAGGCACGTCGAATCTGCCGGATATTGAATACAGAGTATCTCCCGGCTCAACACAGTATACTGCAACACAAACATATCTGGACATTAAATCACCTTTCCTTTTTTATATATACTATTTAAAAGGAGGCGGATTTGTGATAGAATATTATAAATTTGAGCGAAAGAGGTTTGAGCATTGAAGAGAAGAATTGACCCGACAATTATAATTATTCTGGCGATTATGCTTTATATGAATTACAGAAGCGGCGCATTTTCAAATCCAAGGGAATGGATTATGAGCATGCTGATAATGCTTCCCGGAATTATAGTGGGACTTTCATTCCACGAATTTGCCCACGGCTTTGTATCCTACAAGCTGGGCGATCCAACCCCCAAAATACAGGGCAGAGTTACAATTAATCCGCTGGCGCACATAGAGCCTGTGGGCTTTATAGCGCTGCTGCTCTGCGGCTTCGGCTGGGGCATACCTGTGTCCATAGACCCTACCTATTACAAGCACAAGAGAAGGGATGAACTGCTGGTATCGCTGGCAGGCGTTGTTATGAACCTTATCATTGCAGTAGTATTTGCCTTTTTTATAAGGCTGCTGTTTGCCGCAGGCATAGAGGGAAGCGATCTTGGAGATATACTTATAAGGATTTTTGTGCAGGTTGCAGTAATCAATCTGGTGCTTATGATATTCAATCTTATTCCTGTACCGCCACTTGACGGCTTTGGAATAATCACGCAGATTTTCGATCTCCGGAAATACGACTGGTACTACAAAGTCTACAATAACGGATTTTATATACTCCTTGTCCTTATACTGTTTGGCATTACAGACAGAATTCTGTCGCCTGCAGTAAGTGCAATGTGGGGTGTCCTGTGCAGATACATTATAGGTATATACTAAACTAGGAGGATTCAAATGGAATACAGACAGCAGGTATATGATTTTGCAGAGAAATATATAGATTATTTTCTTGATATACGCACTACCAAAGAGGATTTAGAGGAAGCGGGCTTCGGCAATGCCTGCTTTAATCTGGGATTTGGCGCAGACGGAGGCCGTAAATTCATAGTTATGTGTCACGACAGCAATGCCTTTGATGATACAGACGACCTTGCAAGAGTTATAGACAAGGTGGACAACATCAATGTTTTAGGCTCCGCAGTATCTGCCAAGTGGGATATGGCGGAAACTCTTGACGAGCATACTCGCATGTGGATAAGCATGGCCCTCAAAAGACTCAAGGATATGACAGAGGAAAAAGAGCCTATGACGGTTCAGGAACTCAGCGCGCTTCTTGCAGAGAAGAGAGATGAAATCCTCGAAAAAACAGAGGTCAACACATGGGATATCGACTGCTGGATACACGACCCTATCCAGATTGTAAATATGGACTCAGGCATTGCCTATGATGTCTCAAGAGTAATCGGCATAACCATAGACGATATACTTGACGCAGTTGCCAGAGAGCAGATGATGTCGATGATGTTCTGATATGAATAAAGTTGAGATAAAGGGGCTTACCAGCTGTTTCCCCGAAAGAATAGAGGGAACAGATAAATGGTACTGCGCACAGGAATGCAGGGAAGCCTTTTGCGATCTGTATGAGGCGGAGGAGATTGCAGCCTCGGGCAGAGCCTTTTGCGGTATGAACTGCCACCTGATTGAATTTCCGGGCGGCAGGGTATACAGCCCGTTTGATACAGAGCAGAATATATATATTGATGCTCCGGTATATCATCAGGGGAATTTCTACTTTCTAAAGACTGATTTCACCAGACGTATTGCAGGTATATACAGCTATGCGCCATCTGACAGTAAACCGGCGCTTATAGACGAGATAAGCCTTGATGATATAGAGGACTGCTATAACCTGAGGCTTACGGTATGGCCTGTAACTCTTACAAGAGATGATAACACAGGAGTTTTGCAGATAATATGGCCTGAGCGAACAGACATAGCGCTTGATGAAAACGAAACGCTGATGTTCAGGGACGGCGGCAGGCTGTATATGTCACAGTGGAGTGAGGAGCCGGATTATCACGAAAATCTCATAGTCAGAGATATTGCAACGGGAGAAATTACAGAGAAATCAGAGGGCAGTCTCTACAGAATGCCGGAGGGAGTTTACTGGAGATTATGAAAAAATGGGGATTTGTTGAGGTTTTAGCGTGGATAGTTATGGCTGCGGCCTTTGGAGCTGCGGCATACGGAATGAAAATTCTGCCGGAGCAGATTGCCGTGCATTATGACATAAACGGTCAGATTGATAAATACGGCTCTCCTGCAGCGCTTTTCATACTTCCTGCAATTATGCTTTTATGTCTTGCGCTTGTAAGCTTTGTTGCCCATTTTGTCAAACCGCAGCACTGGAATATGCCTTTTGAAGTCAGAGAGGCAAACAGCGACAGAGTATACGGAGATATCAGACTTATGGTATATCTGATAGAGCTTGAAACCTCTGTATTCACACTATGGGCCACAGTCAGGGAATTCGGGCAGACTATGAAAGGCATGGGAATTGCAGTAGCTGTATATATGGCGGCTATGGCGGCGACAATAGTGATTTTGTGCATCAAAGCCAAAGAGGATAACAATTCAGAGGAAATATAACAGGCAACCTTACATAATTGTAAGGTTGGGTGCGGGAAATGTAAGCCAAAGAAATGGCTGGGCATTTCCTTTTTATATATAATACGGGTATAATAAAAAATGATCCGGGAGGAAATGAGATGAGCATTTTAGAGGTTAACAATGTTAAAAAAATATACACCACAAGATTTGGCAGCAACAGAGTGCAGGCCTTATCAGATGTATCGTTTTCTGTTGAAGAGGGCGAATATGTTGCAGTAATGGGCGAGTCCGGCTCAGGCAAGACCACGCTGCTTAATATAATTGCGGCGCTGGATAAGCCTACAGACGGCGAGGTTTGTTTAAACGGCAGGAGGTTTTCTGATATAAAGGAGGCTGAGATTGCAAAATTCAGGAGAGAGCATCTTGGCTTTGTATTTCAGGAATTTAATCTTTTGGATAATTTCTCGATTAAAGACAACATACTGCTGCCGCTGGTTCTGGCAGGCCGGCAGTATCACGAAATGGACAAGAGGCTTACACCTGTGGCAAGAAAACTGGGAATATCAGAGATTCTGTCAAAATATCCCTATGAGGTGTCTGGCGGACAGAAACAGAGAGCGGCTGTTGCAAGAGCAATAATAACAGACCCGCAGCTTATACTGGCAGACGAGCCTACAGGAGCCCTTGATTCCAAATCCTCAGATGAGCTTCTGTCGCTGTTTTCATCAATAAATAACGACGGACAGACAATAATAATGGTAACCCATTCTGTCAAGGCGGCATCAAATGCAGGCAGAGTGCTGTTCATAAAGGACGGCAGAGTATTTCACCAGATATACAGAGGCGAGAGCAGCAATGAGCAGATGTATCAGAAAATATCAGACGTACTGACCATACTTGCAAAAGGTGGTGAGCACGATGCGTAAGGCATTATATATGCGTCTTGCTGCCGGAAATCTCAAAAAGAACAGGCAGCTTTACGGCCCCTACCTTATAGCCTGCATAGTGACGGTAATGATGATGTGCATTATGATACTGCTTGAAGGCGACAGAGGATTAAATACAATCGAAGGCGGACAGGCGGTTGCAGCAACGCTGATGTTCGGATGTATAGTAATTGCGATTTTCTCGCTGATAATACTTGTGTATATAAACAGTCTGCTGATAAAGCAGAGAAAAAAAGAATTTGCGCTTTACAACATACTGGGAATGGAAAAACGCCATATCTCAAAGGTGCTTTTCTGGGAGAACACTTATACGGCACTGATTTCAATTATATCGGGACTTGTGCTGGGTACGGTGTTTTCAAAGCTGCTGCAGCTTATCCTTATGAAAATAATAGGCGGAGATATCAGTTTCAATATGGATATTTCGTTTTCGGTGCTGTTTTTTACAGCAGTAATATTTACCGGATTTTTCCTGCTGGTGCTGCTTATGAATATAAGGACCATCAGAGTCGCGCAGCCTGTGGAACTGCTCAGGGGCAGCAGTGAGGGAGAGCGTGAACCGAAGTCAAAATGGGTACTTGCGGTGCTTGGAGCTGTATTTCTTGCAGCAGGATATGTTATGTCCATTATGACCAAAGACGTGGTTTCGGCTATAACTTTATTTTTCATAGCGGTTATATGCGTAATAATAGGAACCTATCTGATGTTCACAGCATTCAGTATAGTTCTGCTCAAAGGACTCAAAAAGAACAAACGTTATTATTATCAGACAAGACACTTTGCTACCGTTTCCGGTATGATTTACAGAATGAAAAGAAATGCGGCGGGGCTTGCCAGCATATGTATTCTGTCAACCATGGTAATCGTTACGGTATCAACTACTGTATGTCTTTATGCAGGGGTAGGCGATATAATAAATAACATGTATCCCTATGATGTTAATATGAAATATTATCCTTACAGTCAGCAGACGTCAGAGACACTTGAAGCAGATGCAAATGACATTGCGCGGCAGCAGGGAATTGAAATCAAAGAACTCTATGCTTTCAGCAAGCTGAGTTTTATGGCAAACAGAAATGGTGATGCTTTGAGTATTGATAAGGCCACAGCAGACGGCCGTATTACAAGTGACGGATTTATCGATGTCACCGTTATAACTCCGGCAGACTACAAAAGGCTTACAGGGGAAGATGCAGGACTTAAAAAAGGGGAAGTGCTGATATACAGTGAAAACGGAGACTTTGGCGATAAAGTGGAGATATTGGGAGAAGAGTATAAGGCTGCGAAAATAAAAGAGTTTCCGAAAGCGACGCTTTCAAGCTCGGCGGCTTCACGCTGCGGCATTGTTGCAGACAGCCGGGAAACTGCAGAAGCTATACTTCACAGATATGAAGATATGACCGGACAGATTATTATAAACGGGGGTATGTATATAAATCTTGACGGTACGGATGATGAAAAAATAGCTTTTACCGGTGAGCTTAATGACAGAATACAGGATAATACAGGCGGAAAGTTAGTTTATGAATTTATGTCGGCAGAAAGCAGACAGCTTATCGAAAGAGACGGAAGCTATTCGTTTTACGGAGCGTTTTTCTTCTTAGGTATGTTCCTGGGACTTGTATTTATCTTTGCAACTGTTATGATTATATATTACAAACAGGTTTCAGAGGGGTATGACGACAGGAAAAGATTTGATATAATGCAGAAGGTGGGAATGACAGAGGCAGAGGTCAGGCAGACAATACGCTCGCAGGTGCTGATTGTATTCTTTCTTCCACTTGCGGCGGCGGCAATGCACGTGGCGTTTGCATTCCCTATGATAAGGAGAATACTTGCGGCGTTCAGCATGACAAACGTTACACTGTTTGCAGTATGCACGATAGGCACATTTATAGGATTTGCAGTGATTTACCTGCTGGTATATCTGCAGACTTCAAAAACATATTACAGCATAGTAAGAAGATAGAGATTTAAAATGACAGATGAAAGGGGTGAGGGCAGATGTTTGCCAGAGGACTTAAAAAATTCATATGCAGACTGATCGCCATCACCCTTGTACTCTGCATAGCTGCGGTAGTGTTTTACGGCTACAGGGGATATGAGATGTATAAAGAAGCGGTTTCAAAGACTCCCGTAAGCAGTATTGCAGAGGATATTTGTTCAAAGGAGCATTTCACAGAATATGAAAGCCTGCCGCAGATTTATATAGACGCGGTGATAGCTGCAGAGGACAAGAGATTTTTCAGACACAAAGGCATAGATCCTCTGGCTATAGCAAGAGCTGCATTTAACGATATTGTAGCGAGGGCATTTGTAGAGGGCGGAAGCACCATACCGCAGCAGCTTGCCAAAAATGAGCTGTTTACACAGGACAAAAAAATAGAGCGTAAATTTGCAGACGCTTTCGGAGCCTTTGCGATAGAGCGGCAGTACAGCAAAAAACAGATATTCGAGATGTATGTAAACTCCATATATTTCGGCAGCGGCTATTACGGGATTTATGATGCTGCAATGGGGTACTTCGGCAAAACGCCCGCACAGCTTGACGACTATGAGGCCGTAATGCTTGCGGGACTTCCCAATGCGCCGTCAAATTACTCTCCCGATGATAATATAGAGCTTGCCGAAAAAAGAATGTCCGTAGTTTTAAAAAGAATGGTGAAGTGCCATAAGATAACTCAAGATGAAGCGGAGGAAATCAGAAATAAATCTCCGTATTAAAGTCGCAGCAGTCCTGCGGCTTTTAATGCTGTTGATAAAAAGTAGATAATTAGATGCCTTAATATATGGGGAGGTGATATTGTGAACAGTATTTTAATATGTGACGATGAAAAAGATATACTGGATATGCTTTCGATGTTTTTCAGAAGCAGAGGGTACAGAATTATGACTGCCCGAAACGGACAGGAGGTATTTGCGCAGATAGAAAAACAGCCGGATATTATACTCCTTGATATAAATATGCCGGGGCCTGACGGTATTGATGTATGCAGACGTATCAGAAATATTGTGTCCTGCCCTATAATTTTTCTTACGGCAAGAGTAGATGAGGCCGACAAGATAAACGGCTTTGCAGCCGGCGGAGACGACTATGTGGTCAAGCCCTTTTCACCTGCGGAGCTTGAGGCAAGGGTGTCTGCTCATATAAGGAGGGAGAGCAGGGCGAGAACCGGTTCAAAAATAAGATTTTCAGACGACCTTATCATAGACTACTCCGAGAGAACCATAGCCGCGGGAGACAGCATCATAAAGCTGCCGCGAAAGGAATTTGATATAGTGGCGCTGCTGTCACAAAACAGAGGGCAGATATTTGACCGGGAGCGCATATATGAAAGAATATGGGGCTATGACAGTGAGGGCGACAGCAGTGTGGTGACCGAGCATATACGCAGGATAAGAAACAGACTGCTGGAGTATACGGATACGGAATATATAGAAACTGTATGGGGGTGCGGTTACCGATGGAAAAAGTAAGGAATATGTCGCTTAGAAAAAGTCTGATATGCCATATTATTATCTTTGCGCTGGCTGCGGGGCTTTTGAGTATTATTACCTCATATATATGCCAGAGCTCAATAGAGCATATACAAAGCTCATATCCTTATGACGGCAGGAAATATTATCTTACCGATGAAAACGGGAACCGGCTGGGCGAGGGTACATACATATCAGAGGAAGCTGCTGTAATGAGCGACAGAGATGCAAAAAGCATAAAGCTGCTTGAGGTTCTGCCTCAGGCGGCGGTGCCGGTGTATTCTGCAGCCTGCATTATTGCGGCGGTTGCCTGCTTTTACAGAAGCAGACTCAAAAAGCCGTTATACCTGCTTGACAATGCCGTAAATCAGATAGCGCAGAGCAATCTTGATTTTACTGTCAGCTACGAGAGAAATGATGAAATGGGAAAACTGTGCAGTTCTTTTGAAACAATGAGAAAGACCCTGCAGGAAAACAATCTGAAACTGTGGCGCCAGCTGGAAGAAAGAAAAAGAATAAACGCCGTATTTGCGCATGACCTGAGAACGCCCCTTACTGTACTGCGGGGCTACGGGGAAATGCTTGCTGCGGCAGATGCAGGCGGTACGGAAGACGTGGCGGCTGCCATGCTCTCCAATATATCAAGACTTGAAAAATATGCCGACAGTATGAGCAGCCTTAGCAGAATAGAGGAAATTACAGTTAAACCGGCAGAATATGAAGCATGGAGACTGAGAGATACTCTGAGAGAGACTATGAGACTTTTGTGCGGAAATAAAGCCGAAGCCTTTGAATTTGAAACGGACTGCGAAATAATATATATAGACGAGTCTGCGGTGATGCAGGTGTATAACAATATTCTTTCCAATGCGGTTTCTTATGCGGATAAAAATATAGAAGTCAGTGCGGAGATAAAGGGGGATTTCTTAAGCATCTGCGTAAGCGACGACGGTGGCGGCTTTTCGGCAGAGTGCCTTAAAAACGCAAAGCTCCCATATTATACGGAAAACGAAGATCGAAGTGAGCATTTCGGACTGGGTCTGTATATATCCTCTGTACTTTGCGAAAAGCATGGGGGATATCTTGAACTTTCGAACGGCAGTAGAGGCGCGGCTGTAAAAGCAGTATTTAATATTGATAAAATAGATTAAAAGTAGATATTGAAAAGTTAAACTCTTCCTGAAAAGAAAAAAGGGAGAGTTTTTTTATAACATAAGAAATATCGACTTGTAGATATTTCCTATGTTTCAAAGAAAGCACATTGAATGTTATCGCACCTTGCGTGCGATATGTGAAAATAGAAATTTAAATTTCGTACATTTTCACTTTCTTTATTTCCCGGAAAGGAATACATATGGAAGTTAATATTTTGGAAATCACCAAAGAGTACAAGGGCAAAAAAGCAGTAGACAATTTATCTCTGACGCTGACAAACGGAGTATACGGACTGCTGGGCGCAAACGGAGCCGGCAAAACAACACTGATGAATATGATATGTATGCTGGTAAAGCCGGAACGCGGCAGAATACTGTTTAACGGCGCTGACATAGTGGATATGGGAGAGAAATACCGGCAGCATCTGGGGTATCTGCCTCAGGATTTCAGGGGCTATCCGGAGTTTACGGCTCAGGAGTTTTTAGAATATGTGGCGGCTTTAAAAGGGGTTTCTATAGATGACAGGCTTGATTATCTGCTTGAAAGCGTGGGAATGTCCGGAGAAAGACACCGGAAAATAAGGACATTTTCAGGAGGTATGAGGCGGCGTATCGGTATTGCTCAGGCAATGATAAACGACCCGGATATACTGATACTTGATGAGCCTACGGCAGGGCTTGATCCGAAAGAAAGGGCAAGGTTCAGAAATATTATAAGCTCTCTTTCAAGAGAAAAAATTATAATACTGTCTACTCATATTGTGTCTGATGTTGAGCATATTGCAGATGACATAATCATTATGAAAGACGGCAGGCTGCTTGATACGGGAGCTCCTGAGAGTATTACAAAGAAGCTTGCCGGAGCAGTATGGGAGCTTGAGGCAGGCGAAGCTGAAATAAACGATTATGAAAAAAGCTGCACAATCTGTTCTGTAAGAAGTATGGCTTCCGGCAGGGTGAGAATAAGGCTGGTATCAGGCGCTAAGCCCGCAGAGGCAGCGGTTTGCGTGCAGCCTGAGCTTGAGGACGTATATTTATATTATTTTGGAGGCAGATAATATGGGAACAATGATTAAGTATGAAATAAGAAAAATGCTGGCAAAAAAAATATCACTTGCAGCTTTGGCGCTGCTGCTTATATGGAACGTTATATCTGTAGCGTCAGCGCTTAACGGAATGTATGCATATGACGGCGTATCGAAAGAGAGCAGGGGACTTGAGGCCGTAAAAATGGAAAAGAAAATTGCGGTCGGATACGAGGGAATTCTGACCGATAAAAAAGTACGGCAGATAATTGATGATTTTCCTGCGGATAATTTTATTGAGGGACTTGATGCAAAGTATGCGTATAATAATTCGATACAGTCGGCCGTTTACAGTCATTTTGTAGATAAGGACGGAAACTATAACAGAAAAACAGTAAAAGAAATATACGGCAGCAACAGAATTAAAATAGGATATATAAATGGCTGGAATTATACAGTCAGAGGTATGATACAGGTGTTTTTTGCTCTTATGATTGTGATAATGCTGGTAATCTCTCCCGTCTTTTCAGGAGATTACGGCAGTATGAGCAGCATAGTCATGTCAAGCAGATACGGAAAGAGTAAAAATGCATCGGCCAGAATTATTGCAGCCTTTGTGATATCGTTTGCGCTGGCATTTATCACCGCAGTATTTAATATTGCCGCCGCCCTTGTGATTTACGGCACGGAGGGGCTTGACTGCAGCGTATTGTTTGCATCTGCTGATTTTGAAGGCGGGCTTGTGCCGCATAATATAACGTGCATGCAGATGATTTTGTATCAGCTTGCAATGATGCTTGCTGGCACGGCAGCGGTGACAGGGATTACAGTTGCGGCCTCGGCAGTCTGCAGGAACCAGATTTCAGCGCTTGCAGGCTCACTCTTTGTATTTGTACTGCCGATGCTTATCCCGATAGAGGAAATGAGCGGACTTTACAGAGCTGTTGTGACAATGCCGGTGTTTGATGTGCTGTTTCTTGCGCCTATGTCACTGGAGCAGCCAAACCTTGTGCCTGCAGCAGCGGTTGCAGCTGTCACAGCCGTTTTGGGAATTGTCACAGGAAAAAAGGTGTTTGGAGGCTATCAGCTGAAATAGCTTTGAACCCTGCGCACTATATGGTTTTTGGTATAATGTATATCTGCGCACTATATATAAAACAGCCGGGTATAAACTTGCGCATTATTGGAAATAATGACAGAACAGACAGGGCATATGTAATTCATACGAAGAATTTTAAAACAGAGGGAAATATAGTATATATTTCGTCATATATGACGATGTGTCTGTAAAAGCAGGGAGATCAGATAAGCCTCCCTGTAATTTTATTATTGAATATGAGAATTGTCCCCGCTATGGATAATTTGTGATACAAGCCTATATACATCTGTAGAAGGATTGCACTTCTCGACTGCTTCTGTTCCCTTTGTTTCAAAACTGAACCGTTTTAATCTTCTGGCATTATCTGCAGCGAGCTCACAGCGGTCATGTAAATATCTGAAAGAATTAATGCTTTTGTGATATGCCGGCCAGAGATTGTTTAATTCGTTCAGTACATCATGATTGCTTTGATATCCGCGGGTACTGTAACGGAAATGGAGAAGCAGCCAGACTTCAAAACACGGATTTGACAGAATGAGTTCCACACCATTTTTGTCTGCGAGTTTTCGAGCTTCTTTAATCTGTGACTCCTTGTTGAAATCCGTATCAAACACTGCGTAAACAAGGTCTCCGTTCTGTACTTCAACACCCTTGGTCTTTGCTGTATTTACTGCATCATTTACAATCTTGACAGGATCGGTGTTATTGCCGTTCGAAAAAACGATATTGCAGCCGTTTAAAGATCTGTTAAACTCCTGAAAATAATTTTTTTCGGTCTTGTTTTTTTCCTTCTGCTGCAATTAGTATAATATCATTTCTTTTTCTGGTATAGCGTTTTCTTTCTTTGCGGGTTGCCCTTCTTACCATTCGACTCCTCCAATATTCGGGATTGCACCATAGCGGCCAAGCATATATCCTTTTTGAATCTTCTCGGATTTTCTAGGGGAAAAATCAGATAACGCATATAAATCTGATACACCTGTGCGATGATCTTTTTCGACAAAGTAAATCTGATCCCTGCGCAGGAAATCGAGATCCAGCAAATCTATATCATGTGTATTAAATATAAGCTGCGCTCCATTTGGATTAGTTTCCCGGCTGTTAAAAATTTCGACCAGATGTCTCACCAGTATGGGATGTAAACCGTTATCAATTTCATCAATAACAATAGTTCTTCCCGTTTTAAGAGCCTTCACTATTGCCGGACAGTATGCGAAATACAGCTGTGTACCATCAGACTCCATATGGAATGGAAGCGGCACACTTTCTATGCCGTTTACGGTTTCAACCTCATGATACATTTTAAGTTCGAACGCCCTGATATTCTCAAGCATATCCTTTTCAAGCGAGATGCCCGGAGGCAAAGCAATATCTGAAGGCGCTCCCTGTTTTACAGAAAAATGATAATCTGAAATATTAAAATCAGCTGCCTGCAATAATTTAATTGCAGCGTCTTTCAGTTCTCCATTTTCATCAGGTTCCAATGATTCTACCATTGAATTCATAAGGGAACCGGCATTATAAGTGTCTATCATCTCTGCAAACCAGCGAAAAGCCCCCTCTGTTTCTCTGCAGTTCCAGGATGTTGCTGTGGCAAGGAACAGCTTATTGTCTGTATTCTTATCTTCATACTGTTTTAAAGAATTGTGCAATGATGAAGTATACCTGAATTTATTTGTCTCAGTCCTTTCGAAAATAAGAGAAGGTCGCGAGGATTTGTAAGCATACAGGTACTCTTCATATACCCTGTTGACGTCAGCTGTAAAGCCGTATTCATATTTGATTCCGTCATACACGTAGACGAAATCAAATCTGGTTTTTCCCAGTTTTCCCTCTTCATCCATGAGGAAGGGTGTAATAGAAATCTTTGTGCCGATTTGCATACTTGATGAAAGCCTGACGAACAAAATTGCAGATGTTAATGCTTTGAATAAATTACTCTTTCCTGCGGCATTTGCTCCATAGATCGCTATGGTTGGCAATACATTCTCTTTTCTGAATTTAATCAGATTATTTTTATGCTCAGTATCACTGGCGGCAACTAAGTCAAGTATTGCTTCGCCTTTAAAAGACAGCGCATTTGTAACATTGAACTGTAATAACATGATTACCTACTCCTTTTTATGACTACATCTTAACTTTTAAAGTTGATATTGTCAAGTTTAAATGCGAGATTTGAAAAAAATATGCAAATATCGAATTTAAATATTAGAATAATAAAATGAAATGTTCCCTTTTATTATTTGCTGTTCTATTTTTCCTATTCATTTATTTACCCAGCAGCCTTGCTATTATCGGACGTTTTACCTGCATAGCGCCTTTGGGACAGAACTCCTGACAGCAGAAACAGTATATGCACTTGCTTCTGTCTATAACAGGCAGATTGTTTTTCATTTGTATTGCTTTCGCAGGGCATATTCTGAAACATTCCCCGCAGCCGATGCATTTGCGTTTTAAAAGGGCAGGTCTTGAGCACATGCATTTTCTGATTATACCAGCCGTAAGTCTGCCCCCGGCATCGTTAAAGGTGATGCTTTTTCGTGGTATCAGTTCGAAATCACTGATTATGAAATTATTAATATCGGTATTTATTTTTACCTGCTGCGCCGTTTCGGGTGCAAGTCCGCGTTCAAAGGCGCGTTTGAGAGTAGGTACGTTATCCTTTTCAAGTCCTATAATATTTGCGCATACGAGATCCAGCTTGTATGGATTTTCAGAGGCGGCAATAAGCCCTATATCTCTGGGCGTGCCGGAGGTTGGACCGTTGCCCTCCATTCCTGTTACGGCATCGCATATGCACAGGGCAGGTCTGAAGCTTTCGTTAAGGTCGATAAGCATGTCGGCAAAATCATTATGATCCGGAAATTTGAAATGAAACTCCGGCTTGACTGTGCCGGGAATTATACCGAACATATTCTTCACTGCATTGGACATTCCCATCATGCCGTGGGTTTTGAGCTTGCACAGATTGATTATAACATCGGCATCATCAAGGTATGAGGTATAGGCAAACTCTCTGGCGCGCAGAGCGCTGTCTGAATGATGCACCGACTGGGAAAAGTTTCTGTTTAGAACAGCGCCCTCGATATTGTTCATACCTGTGGTTTTGTATACTCTGTTTACATAGGCGGAATTAAAAAGCCCTCCGGGACTGTCACCTACAGTTATCTTTGCGCCTTTTTCATTCAGTATTCTGATTAGAGCGTTAAGCACGACAGGGTGGGTGGTTGCGGCTCTGTCAGGCGACAGAAACGATACCAGATTAGGCTTTATAACCACTCTGGTGCCATCGGCTATATAGCTGAGGTCTGTTACGGCATTAATTGCTTTTCTTAATGAGGCCTCAACCTCTTTATAGTTATAGCTTGTGCATTTTACAAGTGAAACTTCAGCGGTCATTTATAATCTCCTAATTAAATATGATAGTTAATTATATCAGAAAAATTAAGTTTGTTACAGTTACCGATAGAAATTACAGCCGTTAAATGATAAAATATATTAAGTATGTAAATGGAGGTTTTTATGGCTAAGGCTAAAGGAGAGCTTTGTCTTTTTCTTGCGGCGCTGATATGGGGCTCCGCTTTTGTATTTCAGAAGATGGGTATGGACTTTATCGGTCCGCTGACCTTTGGATTTTTCAGATTTACGGTAGGCGCGCTGGCGCTGCTGCCCGTAATATATATCTGTGACCGGATTAAAAAGAAACGAAATGAAAGCATCACAGCATTTAAGGACAGAGTGCTTTTAAGGGGCAGTATTCTGTGCGGACTTGCCAATTTTGTCGCAGGGTCGCTTCAGCAGATGGGTATAGTATATACGACTGCTGGCAAGGCAGGCTTCATAACATCTCTTGATATTGTTATAGTACCGATACTCCTTATATTCCTGAAGCGAAAGGTAAGCCCTGCAGTATGGGCAGGAGTGGCAGCAGCAGGCATCGGACTTTATCTGCTGTGCATAACCGACGGATTTTCAATCGGTATGGGTGACAGCCTTGTTATAGGGTGCGCTTTTGCTTATTCAGTGCAGATACTGCTGATAGACTATTTTGCCGAGAGGACAGACCCAATCAAGCTTTCGTGTCTGCAGTTCCTGCTGGCGGGAGTGCTGTCGGGGATAGCCGCGGTGCCGTTTGAAACCATTGACTTTGGAGCAATTATAGACTGCACCGTACCGATACTTTATACGGCAATCCTTGAGGTGAGCGCGGCATTTACGCTTCAGATAATAGGACAGAGATATGTGCAGGCTTCCGTTGCCGCCATTATAATGAGTCTTGAAGCAGTGTTTTCGGCCATTTTCGGAGCGCTGGTGCTGCAGGAGAGTATGTCGGCAAGAGAGCTTACAGGCTGTATTCTGATGTTTGCAGCGTTTCTTATTACACAGGCAGATGAATTTAAAGGCCTTATACGCAAAAACAGAGAAAAAAATGAAGAGGAGAAGCTGTGATGAACAGAAAAATATACAGAGAGCTTAACGGACCTGAAATGACAGAGATGCA
The DNA here is from genome assembly GCA_934256595.1 of uncultured Clostridia bacterium. Lineage (GTDB taxonomy): Bacteria > Bacillota > Clostridia > Peptostreptococcales > Anaerovoracaceae > UMGS973. Next base: position 21,247 of record CAKQOW010000018.1, on the reverse strand, counting down.
GATTTCACAGTATCTTGAGAGAATTGAAATGGATAAACCCGCTGCAGCAGATTTAGAATATCTGACAAGGCTGCAGTTTGCCAATGTAAATCATATACCGTATGAAAATCTTGATATACTTGCAGGCAGGGAAATATCTCTTGACAGAGAGCATCTGTTTGAAAAAATAATATTAAACAAACGGGGCGGAGTATGCTCTGAAACAAACACCCTTTACAACTGGCTCCTTGAGAGTCTGGGCTACGATACCGTAAGCTATAACTCACGGATTATAGCAAAGGCAGATCCCGTGCAGACGACAGGCCACAGAGTAATCGGCGTTAATATAGACGGTATTTCATACATAACAGATGTGGGAGTAAACTATGAGCATCACAGAATACCGCTGAGGCTTGAAAATGGCCTTGTGCAAAACGACGGAGTTTGTGACTACAAGCTGGAAAAAGACGATTTCTTCGGCTGGGTGCTGTGGCAGCAGAGACCGGGAACCGAGTGGAGAAGAAAACTGGGCTTTACCGAGAACCCTAATATTGACAAGGACTATATACAGGCTCTGTATATGGCAATACATCACGAGGGTTCTAAATTCAACAAGACTGCAAAGGTATCACAGTATATAAACGGAGAGTTCTTTGCAGTGAGAGAGCGTGAGTTCTTTGCAGAGCACGAGGGAATTCCCGAGTCACTTTGCGCCTTTGAAAACAAGGAGGACGAAAGCTGTAAGGTTAGAGAAGTATTCGGGCTTGATGTTGAATATTAGGATAAATATGTTGAAGAAGCATATATCGAAAGCTGTCGGTATGTGCTTTTTTGTTTGTTTTAAACAAAAAAATAAAAAATTTTTTATTTACCTATTGACAAGGTGGGTAAAAGACTGTATTATAGGGTCATAGAATTTGAGCAGTGATTTTTAAGGAAAGGAGGCCAATGCAATGAGGAAATATGCAAACAGTATTTTTAATCTTGTCATGTGTTGCTGTCGAATGTTTTTCTCCCGGGCTTGCTGTATGGCCAGGTGCTTTGAGCTGCATTGTGCCTGAAGATTACGCTTTAGATATGCGCTGTAATGCCATAGGCCCGGGAGTCAAGGATAAAACCCGGTTTTTTTCGCTCAGATTCGATGAAAACATAGATTGAATTTAAATAATACAGAAAGAAAAGAGGACAGAAAAATGAGTGAATATAAATTTGAAACATTACAGTTACACGTAGGACAGGAACAGCCGGATCCGGCAACAGATGCCAGAGCAGTACCTATTTATCAGACAACATCATATGTATTTAAGAATTCAGCGCACGCTGCGGCACGTTTCGGACTTGCAGATGCAGGCAACATATATGGTCGTCTTACAAACTCCACACAGGACGTTTTAGAAAAAAGAATTGCTGCTTTAGAGGGCGGTGTTGCGGCACTTGCGCTTGCTTCGGGAGCTGCGGCAATCACATATACAATTCAGGCGCTTACAGCAGGCGGCGGACATATCGTTGCCCAGAAGACAATTTACGGCGGTACATATAATCTGCTGGCACATACACTTCCGGGCTACGGAATTACAGCAACTTTCGTAGATGCGCACAACCTTGAAGAAATCGAGAACGCAATACAGGACGATACACGCGCTATATATCTTGAAACACTGGGCAATCCAAACAGTGACATTCCTGATATTGATGCAGTTGCTGAGATTGCGCATAAGCACAACCTGCCGCTGGTGGTTGACAATACATTCGGTACACCTTATCTTATCAGACCTATAGAGCACGGTGCAGATATCGTGGTACATTCGGCAACCAAGTTTATAGGGGGACACGGTACTACTCTCGGAGGAATTATCGTTGACTCAGGCAAGTTTGACTGGAAGAAATCAGGTAATTATCCTGCAATAGCAGATGCAAACCCAAGCTATCACGGCGTTTCATTTGTTGATGCGGCAGGTCCGGCAGCGTTTGTTACATACATCAGAGCGATACTGCTTCGTGACACAGGCGCTACTATTTCACCGTTTAATGCATTCCTGCTGCTTCAGGGCGTGGAAACACTGTCACTGAGACTTGACCGCCATGTTGAAAACACTGCCAAGATAGTAAAATACCTGTCAGAGCACCCGCAGGTTGAGCATGTTAATCACCCGTCGCTTCCGGATCACCCGGATCACGAGCTCTACAACAGATATTTCCCTAACGGCGGAGCATCAATTTTCACATTTGAGATTAAGGGCGGACAGGAGGAAGCTCATAAGTTTATTGATAATCTTAAGATTTTCTCACTGCTTGCAAACGTGGCAGATGTGAAGAGCCTTGTTATCCACCCTGCAACAACAACTCATTCACAGCTTAGTGAAGAGGAGCTTGCAGATCAGGGAATTAAGCCTAATACTATCAGACTTTCAATAGGTACAGAGCATATTGATGATATAATTGCAGATCTTGAGAACGGATTTGCCGCTGTAAAATAGTTGACAGCATACCTTTTCAAAGGTATAATATGCTGTATTCGGAGGGCTTTTAGTCGTAACTATTATGCCGGATAAGAAACCAGTGAGCTGGGTTTTCTTATCCGGTTTTTATATTGTGAGGGATTTTATGAAACAGACATCGCTTATAGAGGGTAATATTTTCAGTTCGCTGGTGAGATTTGCGCTGCCGGTGCTTTTTACGCTTTTCCTGCAGGCGCTTTACGGTGCAGTAGATCTGCTGGTGGTGGGACAGTTTGCGCAGACAGCAGATGTATCGGGAGTTGCAACTGGCAGTATGCTGCTTCAGACGGTAACAGGCCTTATCATCGGACTTTCCATGGGAATAACTGTACTTGTAGGCAAGAAGATAGGCGAGGGAAACAGCAGAGAGGCAGGCAGAGCCGTAGGCAGCGGCATATGTATATTCACAGTATTTGCAGTAATTCTTATGGCGTTTCTGGTTTTTGGAGCAGGAATGCTTTCACGTATTATGCAGGCCCCGGAGGAAGCGTTTTCCCAGACGGTTTCCTATGTGAGAATATGCGGCTTCGGCATAGTGTTTATTGTAGGCTATAATGTTCTGGGCAGTATATTCAGGGGCATAGGGGACTCTAAAACTCCTATGGTCACAGTTATAATTGCCTGTATTGTTAATATTGCATTTGATCTGCTGTTTGTTGCAGTCTTTGGAATGGGCGCAGAGGGAGCGGCTCTTGCAACTGTACTGTCGCAGGGGATAAGCGTTGCAGCTTCACTTCTGATTATACGGAAGAAACAGCTTCCCTTTGAACTTACAAGAGCAGATTTGAGATTTGATAAAGGTCTGATACTTACTGAATTAAAACTTGGAGTGCCAATTGCGCTGCAGGATCTGCTGGTGGGAATATCTTTCCTCATAATTCAGATGGTTGTAAATACAATGGGAGTTACAGCTTCGGCAGGTGTGGGTGTTGCCGAAAAAATATGCGTATTTATAATGCTGGTGCCGTCTGCATATATGCAGTCAATGTCAGCTTTTGTCGCTCAGAATATGGGAGCGGAGAAGCCTCAGAGAGCAGACAGAGCGCTCTGGTACGGCATAACCACAGCAGTTATAATAGGTATACTCATGGGCTATGCTGCATTTTTCCATGGCGATATTATGGGTACCGTATTCTCAAAAGATGCAGCCGTTATTGCGGCATCGCACCAGTATCTCAAGGCTTATGCGATAGACTGTATGCTTACGCCGTTCCTGTTCTGTTTCATAGGCTACTTTAACGGCTGTGAAAGGACGCTGTTTGTAATGCTGCAGGGAATAATAGGGGCCTTTGGAATAAGGGTACCGGTAGTATTTCTTATGAGCAGTCTGCCGGGGACAAACCTGTTTCATATAGGACTTGCAACGCCTTGCTCTACAGTGGTGCAGATTACAATGTGCCTTGTTATGTACAGATATATAAGAAAAAAGAGAAAAGTACAGGAAAAACTGAAAGAAACAATATAGATATATAAAAACATCTCTCGCATGCATCAGAATATTATCTGAGATGCGGGAGATTTTATTTTAGTAATTTAAAAAATGTATGTTCGAAATACATGTTTGTAAAATAAAAAATGTGGTATAATGATTGTGTTGTCACCCCTATACAGACAATAGAAAGGGGGAACGGTATGGATTACATATTCACTATAGCCGTGACTGTCGCGGCGCAGGTGATAGCATATTTCCTGTGCAAATGGCTAGACAGTCATACGAAGAAAGACAACTAGCCTAAACAAAAACCCTGAAGCTGCATCTTCAGGGTTTTTATATTGGTATGAACAAAACATATTCACTATTTATGTTCAACTGTATTATACAGTATATGCATGCTGCCTGTCAAGGATAACACTTAACCAACACAAAAAATAAAACATAAATTCGGAATACGTGTTTTCAAAAGCGAAGATATGATATAATGATTGTGTTGTCACCCCTATACAGATAACAGAAAGGGGGAATTGGCTTGAAGTACATAGCCGCAGTTTTAGTGGCTGTTGCGGCACAGGTGATAGCATATTTCCTGTGCAAATGGTTAGACAGCCATACGAAAGACAACTAGCCTAAGAAAAATCCCGAAGGTGCTGCTTCGGGATTTTTTATTGACTTGAACAAATACATAGCCGTTTTCTCTGTTCGGTTATATTATACAATATATGCACATTGCCTGTCAATGATAACAGGTACAGCTATTTTGACAGTCTTTTAATCATATACTCGTTTGCATTGTTTTCAAAATTGTCATCAAGCGGTTCAAAATCAAAGCTTGTGTACTTTTGACTGAGCGCAGTTTTTAATATGAAATCTGCAAGCTGAGGGTTCTTTGGAAGCACAGGACCGTGACTGTAGGTTCCGAAAACATTGTTGTACCTGACACCCTCTGTCTTGTCCTCTCCGTTGTTGCCATAGCCTGAAAGTATGGTTCCGAGAGGAGAAACTCCTGAGCCAAGGAAAGTCTTGCCGCTGTGGTTTTCAAAACCGACAACAGTGCTGCCGCCGCTTTCGGCGCCGCACTTATACATAAAATTGCCGATCATTCTGTCCTTTGCACCGACAGTATAGTAATCTATAGCGCCGATGAAATCGCACATCTGACCGTCCCATGTCTTGTAGTAACTGCCAAGCATCTGATATCCGCCGCAGATAGTGAGGAAAGTCTTGCCGCCTGCAACCGCTGCCTTAATCTCATCTGCCTTGCCGCCTGCAAGATCACCAAGCAGTATCTCCTGCTCAAAGTCCTGTCCGCCGCCGATAAAGAATATATCGAAATCAGTGAATTTAGCGCTTTCACCTATGGATACTTCTGTGACACTGCAGTCTATATTGCGCCACTCAAGACGCTTTTTCATACATATTATATTGCCCTGATCTCCGTACAGATTGAGAATATCGGGATACAGGTGGCATATTTTAAGTTCCATTTAATCTCCTTATTTCCAGTAGTCTTTAAGACCGTATCTTTTGCTTATTTTTTCTCTCAAATCCAGCATTGCAGTATATGTCGGCATTATATAGCAAGGGTGTTCCTGCTGCTCTATCGCATCAATGAGCCTGTCATAGTCCTTGATTACGTGAAGCTTGTCCGTATTAAAGCCTGCATATTTGAATCTCAGAGCCATATCGTCTGCGCGTTTGCCGGATATGAAGATATCGGTAAGCATATCGTCGCACTCTAAAAGTCCTTCGAAATTAACGTCCCATATCCATGATATATCCGTACCGTCTGCATAGTTGTCATTAAGACATACAGTGAAAGCTGACGGCGTATCAAGGTTTGCAAGGAAGTTAAGCACCTGATTACAGCCTGCAGGGTTTTTGATAAGTATCATCTGAACATCGCTTCCGTTCATCTCGAACTTTTCCATTCTGCCGAAGCCGCACTCAAAATCCGAAAGAGCAGATACTGCCGACTCAGGAGAAAATCCCGCAGCGGTTGCTATAGTCATAACTCCTGCCGCGTTATATATATTGTAGCCTCCCGGAAGATTGATATCGACTGTCATATCTCTGCCTGCCACATTCATTACAACCTTTGAAGAAGTCTCGTCTGTAGAGATAATTTCAGTAACCGCAACAGACGGCTCAGGTCTTTTGTAGCCGCATTCAGGACAGTAATACCCTCCGAGATGACCGTAGGTTCTGTATTCATATTTGTATTCGGTCTTGCATCTGATACAGTATGGAGCATCTGACACCTCTGCAACCATTTCCTTATATATAGGTACGTTTACGCCAAAGAAAACAACTTTGTTTGGAATATCGTCCCGAAGTGATGCAGAAAGGGAGCAGTCACCGTTGATACATACTGTTGCCTCAGGTGAACGCTCAAGTCCAATCCTTATATTATTAAGCGTATGTGTTATCTCGCCGTAGCGGTCAAGCTGATCTCTGAATACATTTGTGACAAGCACATATTTGGGATTTGTATAAAGTCCCACCATTTTAAATGCAGCTTCGTCAGCCTCGATAAGCGCGTAATCACAGCTCATTTTGCCTGTAAGACTTGCATTCGCGGCAAACTCCGCAGTAATACCGCTGAGAAGATTTGCGCCGGATTTGTTGGCTATATATGAGCAGCCGTTGTTTACAAGGCACTGCTCAAGCATTCTTGAACTTGTGGTTTTGCCGTTGGTTCCGGTAACAATCAGAGTAGTGACGTCTTTTGCGAGATATTTTAAAAGATCAGGACAGATTTTGAGTGCCAGTCTGCCCGGCATATCGGTACCGCCTCTGCCCATCAGGCGTATTAAGTTTCTTGACAGTTTGCATACTGCAACTGATAATATAATTTTTAATTTATTCATAACAAAAATATTATAACTCCCGAATATGTTAAAAGCAATAGTGGAAAAGTAATTAAAAAAGTGATATACTACAACATAGTCCGACATTCCGGACAGTATATTTTTCAGAAACAAAACATTAAATTGTTAGAATACGGGAGGAAATTATGGCAGATTGTACACATAACTGCGAAAGCTGCGGCAGCAACTGTGCAGAGAGAACTGATTTTATAGAGAAACCGCTTGAGTCAACACACGTCAAAAAAGTTATAGGCGTAGTAAGCGGCAAGGGCGGTGTTGGTAAATCATCGGTAACTTCAATGCTTGCCGTTGCAATGAACCGCGAGGGCTACGAAGTGGCTGTAATGGACGCTGATATTACAGGTCCGTCAATACCTAGAGCTTTTGGTATAACTGCAAAGGCGCAGGCTGATGATGAAGGGATAATTCCTGTTGCAACCAAGACAGGAATTAAGACAATGTCAATAAATCTTCTGCTTGAAAACGACAGCGATCCGGTAGTATGGAGAGGTCCTGTAATCGGCGGTGCTGTCAAGCAGTTCTGGACTGACGTTGTATGGGGGGATGTTGACTTTATGTTTGTCGATATGCCTCCGGGTACCGGTGATGTGGCGCTTACAGTGTTCCAGTCGCTTCCTGTTGACGGCATTATTGTTGTTACGACACCTCAGGATATGGTATCAATGATAGTCGAAAAAGCGGCTAAAATGGCTGATATGATGAATGTGCCTATTCTTGCAATGGTTGAGAATATGTCGTACTATGAATGTCCTGACTGCGGCAAGCAGCATGCGATATTCGGCATAAGCAATATTGAAGCTGTATCGGTTAAATACGGCGTTGAAACAATAGCAAAGCTCCCTATAAATCCTAAGGTTGCGGCAGCCTGCGACAGAGGTATGATGGAGCTTGCAGATGTTGAGGCATTAAGACCTGTAGTTGATATGCTTGAGAGCCTTGACGGTGTAGAGGTTGAGCCTTGTGACGGAGTATGCGAGGACTGTGCGGCTCCATGCGCAGCACCGGCAGAGGACGGCCCGGCATATGAGGACGGAGTAGGCAAGATTGCAGTTCCTTACGAAAACGGTCAGGTTTGCGAACACTTCGGACACGCGCCTCAGTTCAAGATTTACAGATTAAAGGGACTTGAGGTTATAGGTTCGGAGGTTATAGAAAATGACTCCGCAAACGGCCATGCGGGAGCAGTAGATGTTTTATGGAAAAACGGCGTAGAGATAGTTATATGCGGCAACATCGGAGATACAGCGGCAGAGATGCTTGCTGCTGCCGGAATAATGTACTTCCCGGGAGTTAAGGGTGATGCCGACAAGGTTATCTCGGAGTTTGTAAACGGAACTCTTGAATATGACTTTGCTGACGGTGGCTGCGGCGGAGCCGGCGGCAGTTGCGGAGGCGGAGGCGAAAACGGCTGTGGCGGCTGCTGCAGCGGTTGCTGCTAACGATATTACAGCCTGCACTTATACATAAGGTGCAGGCTTTATTCTATATAATAAGGAGATGACGGACAGATGAGATTATTTATAGCAATAAATTTTAATGACGATATTAAAGAAGAACTCGAAAACAACATAGAGGACCTCAAAGACGAAGCTAAGAGAGGCAACTTCTCCCTTATAGATAATCTGCACCTTACCCTTGCATTCATAGGAGAACTCGACAGGAGAAATCTGCAGACAGTAAAAGACGCTATGATTTATGCGGTATCGAATTTTGAGTACGGACCTTTTGAAATATCGCTGGGAGATTTTGGCAGATTTAAAGGCAGAAGAGGCGGAGAGTATCTGTACTGGAGAGGACTGGCAGAGTCAGAGGAACTTAATGTACTGCAGAGAAGTATTGTAAGGCAGCTTGCATATCTCGATATACCTGTAGATGAGAAACCGTTTAAGCCGCATATCACGCTGGCGAGAAGCTGCGTGCTTTATGAGGATTTTGATGAGGAATACTACTGTGACGGGCTGTTTGACGAGAGCATGACCGTTAAATCAATAGAGCTGATGCAGTCGGAGGTTATAAACGGGAGAACGGTATATACCCCAATATATAGTCTTAACATATAGGTGAAGCGCTGAAACTTCGTCTTTTTATGTGAAATTTGAGTGAAATATCCGTACTTTCATTGACTTTTGCCGCAATTATGGATACAATTGTATTTGTGTAAAGGAGAACAATGACTTATGGACATTAAAAATTTCTTTAAAAACGAAAATATGAACAGAAAGAAAAAGATAAAAATAGGCATCGGAGTTGCTCTTGGAGCTATGGTAATTGCAGCGGCCACCCTGGTAGCCCTCAATGTTACACAGCCTTATGCCATAACTGCAGACGGTGATGTTGTAGAGGAACCCTGGGACGTGACAATAGATGGAGAAACAGTGTGCATGGCTGCTTCAGAAGAAGAAGCAAACCAGCTTATAGATGATATAACCAGTTATTATCTGACAGATGATTCAGATGTAAAAAAGGTAGAGGTTAAAGAAGAAATAACAGCTCAGCCTACAGAACTCAAAAGAGGGGTTAAAGCTCCTGTTGTTGACGATATGGAGGAGACTCTTGATTATATAATGACCGGAGTTGAAGAAAAGGTCACATATGAAGTAAAAAAAGGTGACACAGCTTGGGAGATTGCCGACGAAAACGATGTATCCCTCAAAAAACTCAAAAAATGGAATGAGGGTACAGACCTTGAAGATATACACGCAGGCGACACTATCAAGCTTTATGAAATTAAACCGCTTGTTACAATAAACAGTGTTGAGGAAATAACCTATACTAAAGAAATAGACTACGATACTAAATATATCAAATCAAGCAAGCTCTATATAGGCGAAACCAAGGTTAAAAAAGAGGGAGAAAAAGGCGAGAAGGTAGTTACTGCAGTTGTAACAAAAGAAAACGGAGAAACAGTAGATAAAGAAGTTCTTTCTTCAGAAACAGTTAAAGAACCGGTTAAGGCTGTTGTATACAAAGGTACAAAAGCAAGAGGCAGCGCGGTAGTTGATTACGCAAGAAAATTCTTGGGAAATCCATACGTGTACGGCGGAGCAAGCCTGACTAACGGTACTGACTGTTCGGGCTTTACAATGTCAGTATATGCGCATTTCGGATATTCGCTTCCACATAACTCATATGCGCAGCTTAACTGCGGTAAAGCTGTTTCATACAGCGAAGCGCAGCCGGGAGATTTAATCATATATCCTAACCATGTAGCCCTGTATGCAGGTGGCGGTATGATAATACACGCAAGCTCTCCTAGGACAGGAATTACAACAGGTTCGGCAACCTACAGAACGATTCTCGGAGTAAGAAGAATAATTAATTAAAAAACAGTAAGAAATTTGTCATAAAACTATTGACATTCGGGGTCTGTTTTGGTAAGATAATCAAGCTGTCACTTCGACAGCTTGATTAAGAAAATATGCTTGCAGATTAAAAAAGTTGTTGACATAATGACTTGAAAATGGTAACATATTTCTTGCAGTGATTAAAAGCAGCAATGCTTGAATCTAACTGGTGTGGCGGTGTAGCTTAGTTGGCTAGAGCGTCCGGTTCATACCCGGAAGGTCGGTGGTTCGACTCCACTCGCCGCTACCATTAGGGCGTATAGCTCAGCTGGGAGAGCACCTGCCTTACAAGCAGGGGGTCATAGGTTCGAGCCCTATTACGCCCACCAATTGCGGCCTGGTAGTTCAGTTGGTTAGAATGCCAGCCTGTCACGCTGGAGGTCGACGGTTCGAGCCCGTTCCAGGTCGCCAACTTTTTTATAAATTACAGTAAAAAGGTTATACTAACTATATGGTGGGTATAGTCAAGTGGTTAAGACAGCGGGTTGTGGCTCCGTTATGCGTGGGTTCGAATCCCACTATCCACCCCATTAATTAAATAACTGTATAGTCGTTGGGGTATCGCCAAGCGGTAAGGCAACGGATTCTGATTCCGTCATGCGCAGGTTCGAATCCTGCTACCCTAGCCAACTATGGCGACATAGCCAAGTGGTAAGGCAGAGGTCTGCAAAACCTTTATTCCCCGGTTCAAATCCGGGTGTCGCCTCCAAAAGCAGGAACTTATCGTAACCGGTAAGTTCCTTTTTTCTTTGAATTTGTAAATAATATGATGTGAATAATCATTGCTGTGCCGGGGGTCTTATGGTATGCTATGTAATATAAGCAGGTGTTTTCAGGCTGCACGGATTTTGCAAGGCAGTGCTGCGGTCTGACAGAATTATTTGCATAGACAGATATAAATTTAGAGGGTAACTGTATCAGATATTTATCTGAGGCAGTGCCCTTTTTCTGTTTTTGAAGCAACAAATCAGAACTTGAATTATTTGAGGATTGCACAAATTTAGACAAATTCCGATTTATTTTATAAATACAAAACCGCAAATTTGGGTTATAAAGATAATGTGTAAATGTTTTGAATACGTTTTGTATAAAAGTTAGGAGGAATATTCATATGGAATATTTAAAGGATCTTGAAACTCCTGCTGTAATTGTTGATCTGGATATAATGGAAAAAAATCTGAAACATACAGCAGAGCTTGCAAGAAACGCAGGAGTAAAGCTGCGGCCTCACTGCAAAACCCATAAAAGCATATGGATTGCAAAAAAGCAGCTTGAATACGGAGCAGCGGGAATTACTGTTGCAAAGCTCAGCGAGGCGGAGGTTATGGCTGACGGAGGAATAGATGATATTCTTGTGGCTTATCCTATTGTAGGGGAAAAAAAGCTCAAAAGACTGGAAAACCTTATTAAAAGAGCCTCAATAATCGTATGCACGGACAGTGTTGAGGTTTCGCAGGGACTGTCTGATCTGGGAGTATCAATGGGCAGAAAAATCAGGACCTATGTACAGGTAAACTCAGGACTGCAAAGATGCGGCAGAGAGCCCGGAGAAGAAACAGCAGAGCTTGTTAAAAACATAATAGGACTGCCGGGAATTGAAATCATAGGACTGATAACTCATGCCGGATTTTCTTACGACTATGTCGGTGAAGACAGCATAAGAGCGGCAGCTCACAAAGAAGCCGATGCGCTTCTTACAACCAAAAAAATGCTGGAAAAAGAGGGCATTGAAATAAAAGAAATAAGCGTAGGCTCAACTCCAACCTCTAAATTCATAGGAGAAATGAGCGGAGTTACAGAAGTAAGACCGGGAGCCTATGTATTTGGAGACGATCAGCAGCTTTCCACAGGAATAATAACAGAAGATGAATGCGCAATGCACGTACTGACTACTGTTGTGAGCACTCCGAGAGAGGGAAGCGCAATAGCAGATGCAGGCCTCAAAACACTGTGCAGCGACGGCTGTCCTCACAGAGAGGGCTACGGAATGTGCAGAACCGATCATCGTATATATATATCAGACTTATGCGAAGAACACGGAATTATGAAAGTACCGTCAGACGTGAAGCTCAAAGTGGGGGACAGACTTGAAATACTGCCAAACCACTGCTGTGCGGCTACAAATATGCACGACTATATATACGGAGTAAGAAACGGCATCGTCGAAAGAACAATTAAAATCGATGCCAGAGGAAAGGTTTTATAACAGAGGTGAAAAAATGTCGATTACATATCAGCTTGAAAAAAACAGAGATTTTCCGTTTGCATTTTCGCAGGCGGTAAGAGCAGGCAATCTGGTATTTGTTTCAGGACAGGTTGGAGACGACCTTGAAACCTTTGAGGTTGCAGGAGATACCATAGAAGCTCAAACAAGACAGTGCCTGAAAAACGTTGAGGAAATTCTGGCAGAAGCAGGTCTTACACTTGACCATGTTGTAAGAGTAAGCACATATCTCAGCAGACCGGAGGACTTTGACGGATATGACAAGGTTTATTCGGAAATATTCAGCAAACCGTATCCGGCAAGAGTAACAGGCTATGTGGATATGAAAGACTATTTGCTTGAAATGGAAGTAATTGCAGATGCAACTGCGGTTCGCCATGAAAAATAAATATATTAACTACAAGGAAAGGAGTGAAAGTTTATGGATCGCAAAGAATTAACAAAACGCATCAGTGCGTGGACAGAGGAAAACAAAGATTACATTGAAAACTTTGCAGGTGAATTACTAAAAATTGATTCACGCAACCTGCCGCCGAAAGGCAATGAAAAACAGTGCCAGCTTCGTTTTGCAGAAGAAATGAAGAAAATAGGCGGAGATGTTGAGGTTTATGATGTATCAAAGGTAGATGGTCTTACAGAACATCCGGCATATTTCAAATCAAGAGATTATACGGACAGACCTAATACAGTCAGCGCTTTTTTCGGTGATGAAAAAGGGCACTCAATTATGTTCTCAGGCCATATGGACACAGTATCATTTGGAAATGAGGAGGACTGGACAGACAGTCCGCTGTCGGGAAAAGTAAAAGACGGCAAGCTGTATGGCAGAGGCTCATATGATATGAAAGGCGGACTTGCGGCAGCGGCAATGGCGGTAAAATGCCTTAAGGATTTAGAAGTTCCCGTAGCAGGCCCTGTCTATGTGGAAACCGTTATAGATGAAGAATACGGCGGAGCAATGGGAACTCTTGCAGGACGTATTCACGGACCTAACCCCGATATGGCGGTAATACCTGAGCCTACAAACCTTACAATGTACCCTGCGCACCTTGGAGGCTGTACATTCAGAGCAAGATTCAGCGGAGTTTCCGGCATATCATTTGCAGGAGAAACCTTTGTAAACGCTCTCGAGGGCGCGGCAAGATTTGTTGCAATTATGAAAGACTACAAGGAATACAGAAATAAGAATATTGTAGTACCGGAATGGTGGGACAAGGACTGGGAGCTTGACTGCTCAATAAGCGGATTTTCATCAGGTACAGTAGAGGGACAGATTATTGACGACAACCCGCCGGAGGCTACAGTTGCTTTCTGGATTGAAACATATCCGGGAATGAGCTATCAGGATCTTGTAGACGATATTATGGACTTCTATCATAAGAGCGCAGACAAATATACTAATCTGACAGCATGTGAGCCGGTACTCGAACCTGTGCATGCATTTCTGACAGGCACTGAAATGAAAGACTGCGAACTCACTAATAAATTCCTTGAAGCGGCAGAGCTGACAGGAAAAAAAGTTCTCGGAGATGAATTCCCTGAACCTACAGGCTCTCCGTTTGCGTGCGACGCGTTTATATTCAACCTTTACAGCAGTACACCTGCAATGGTTTTAGGACCAAAGGGAGGCAACGCGCACGGAGCTGATGAATTTATGGATTTAAAATCATACAGAGACTTAATCTGCTGGTATGCAGAACTGATCATCGAATGGTGTGGCATTAAATAAGGAGGCACAAAATGAACTTAGAAGGTAAAGTGGCAATAGTTACAGGCGGAGCGCAGGGCATAGGCAAAGGCATTGTTGAACGCTATGTAAAAGAAAACGCAAAGGTTGCAATCTTTGATATCGACAAGGATATGCTTGAGGCAACCGAGGCTGAAATGAAAAGCTTAGGAGGAGACGTTATAACCTTTACAGTTGATGTTCTCTCAAAAGAGCAGATTTTCGACGCCGTAAACGCAGTTGCCGACAAATGGGGACATATAGATATCCTCGTAAACGACGCAGGTATCTGTCCTTGGGCTGATTTCCTTGAAATCCCCGAAGAGGACTGGGATAAAGTTATGGGAATAAACCTTAAAGGATATTTCCTTATGTCACAGGCTGTAGGACGCATAATGTCAAAGCAGAACGACGGAGGCTCAATTATCCATATGTCCAGCGTAAACGGACTTGCGGCAGAAGCGCAGATTGCACATTACAATGTTTCAAAGGGCGGCATCAATATGCTGACAATGTCAATGGCGCTGGAGCTTGCAAAATACAATATACGTGTTAATGCTATATGTCCGGGCTTTATAGATACAAGACTCAACCGTTCAGACATCGAAAACGAAGAATGGCTGAAAGAATATCTCAAAACAATTCCGATGGGAAGAGTAGGCAAGCCTTCCGATATAGCATCAGCGGCATTTTTCCTTGCATCTGACGATTCAACATATATAACCGGTCATCTGCTGGTTGTTGACGGCGGACAGATTATAAAGCTTTCATAAAAGGCAGGAAGATAAATGATGAAAAAAGAATGCAGACTGATCCTTGATGAATTTATGGAGCTTGGTGAATGTCCGTTATGGGACGACAAAGAACAGATGCTTTACTGGGTGGACACCGATTACAAAAGAGTATACAGCTTTGACCCGCAGAGCAGAGAGAAACAGGTTTATCAGCTTGATCAGAAAACCGGTTCCATAGCAAAAGAAAATTCAGGGAGTATGATATGCGCACTTGAAGACGGTATTTACAGATTAAATCTTTATAACGGAGAAAAAGAGTTCATATGCAATCCTGCAGAGGACAGAGAAGACAATATATATAACGACGGCAAATGCGACAGAAACGGACGATTCTGGGTAGGAACAATGAATATCTATGAAAAAGCCGAATGCGGCGGACTGTACTGTTTCAGAGCTGACTGCAGCTATGAGGAAAAGCTTGGCAGAGTTACTATTTCAAACGGACTTGCCTGGAGCAGTGACAGCAGGACAATGTATTACATAGACAGCCCTACCTACCGGATTGCAGCCTTTGACTATGACCTTGAGACCGGAAAGATTTCCAATAAAAGAACAGTAATAGCATTCACTGAAGAGCAGGGTATGCCGGACGGAATGACTATTGACACTGACGGAAATCTGTGGGTGGCAATGTGGGGAGGCTGGAGCGTTCTCTGCTGTAATCCGCAGACGGGAGAAATCACAGACCACATAAGTATTCCGGCTGCAAATGTAACCTCATGCACATTTGGCGGAAGCGATATGAGCACGTTATATATAACAACTGCAAGAGCAGAACTCACCGAAAAAGAAAAAAAAGAACAGCCCCTTGCGGGAGGAATATTTGCTGTAGATACGAAAGTGAGAGGAACAGAGTCGTTTCTGTTTGGAAAAATAAACGAAAAGAATTAAGAAAGGAGTAAACTTATGAGCAACAATGAAAAATCACCTAAAAGCGCTGCAATAGAGAAATTCCGCGCAAGAGAAAATATGATTGGAACTTCTTTTGATCTGGGATCTCCGGCAGTAGTAGAGGCATCAGCCCTTACACCTCTTGACTGGTGCGTATTAGATTGGGAACACGCACTATGGAACGCGACAACACTGCCCGCAGCTATTCAGGCACTTAAAGACTCACCTATGCTGTGCATAGTAAGGGTACCGTCGGTATACGGACCTTTTATTAAGAAAGCACTTGACTGGGGTGCTGACGGAGTCATAGTACCTAACATTCACGGCGTTGAGGAAGCCAGAATGTGTATTGAAGAGGGCAAATTCGTGCCGCTAGGTCACAGAGGTGTAGGACCGTACCGTCCAAGTAAAAATTATACTCAGATTGATCCCTATGTCAAGAGGGCGAACCACGATACCCTGCTTATGCTGATGCTGGAGAAGAAATCTCTGGTGGACGAGCTTGAAGATGTTTGCAAAATGGAAGGCATTGATGGATTTATAGTTGGAAGAAACGACCTTTCACAGTCAACGGGAAGATTTTATTCAGACTGTGAGGAGGAAATAGATCAGCTTGCGCAGGACGCTATGGATATCTGCGTGGCAAACAACAAATGTGTCGGCATTTTCAGCGGAGATCCTGAAGAAGTTTTAAGATGGGAAAAACGAGGCGTCAATATGATGATAATCGGAGATGACGCGGAGTTTATAAGAGACGGTATGACCTCAGTTGCAGAAAAGCTCAACGGCAAGCCTGTTGCAAAAGTAGAAAAAGACTATTAATACCTGGGAGGAAATTATGAGTGAAAATATTAAAAAGGTAATGGGACCTGAAGAAAAATTAAAGGAACTGGGAATCGAACTGCCGACTCCTCCTCCTGTAGATACAAGCGCGTGGAATCTTGTTTTATGCAGACAGGTCGGAAATCTTGTCTGGGTATCAGGCGAGGGCCCTGAGCATCCTGACGGCTCATGGACTTCCGGACGTCTTGGCGAGGATATCTCAATTGAGGACGCGCAGGAAGCGGCGCGCTTATGCGCAATAAACCTGATGGCATCATTAAAATCACATATAGGGAGCTTAAACCGTGTAAAACAGATTGTAAAGCTTCTCTGCATGGTGAATTCAACACCTGATTTTCATGATCAGCCAAAGGTTGCAAACGGCTGCTCAGACTTACTTGTGGAAGTATTCGGCGACTCCGGCAGACACGCAAGATCTGCCATCGGTGTAACATCTTTTTATGCTAACATTCCGATTGAAGTTGAAATGATTGTGGAATTAAAAGATGAAGATGAAGAATAATTAAAACAATAACTCTAATATTTTATTTAGGAGGACATATATAATGGCTACGTTATTTTTAGTATTAACTGCTGTACTTTTTTCAGCATCTTATGTAAATCAGAATAAAATGATGACTCTGCAGAATGCGCAGAGCTCCAACGTTATTCCTTTCCTGTTCGGTATTATGTGGTCTTTACTGACTGCATGCGGCTGGTGGATTGCCATCATCATTCAGGGTGACTGGTCTTTCATTCCTTTAGATATACTGTTTGCGGCTATTGGAGGCATCACTGCCGGCGCATGCAATCTATGCTATGTAATGTCGCTTTACCACGGACCGCTGTCACTGTCATCGGTAACACTGGGACTTGGACCTATCGTTCCCGTTGTACTTGCGGCAGTTTTCCTTGGACAGATTCCTACAGGAATCAAATTCGTCGGACTGGGACTTACAATCGTTGTTATGATTATTGTTAATATGGGTCCTGTTGACAAGAGACCTACAATCAAATGGTTCCTGCTGGCATTCGGCGCATTTGCTATGTACGGTCTGCAGTTATTCACATTCAATATGCACTATGCATATGTTGAAAACCCTAACAATGCGCAGTTTATGGGTATGCTGTATATCTTCTGCGCGCTGACATTTGCAGTAGGCTTCTTTGTAATGAAAAACAAGACAAGAGACGACGCTGCGGAAACAGAACTGTTATCAAAGCTGAACTACAAGCTGATTTTCCTGTTTGCTGTTATTCAGGCAGCTACAAACGGTGTTGCAAACTGCTTCTATGTAAAAGCTGCAGCTGATATTCCTGCGGTAGTTCTTTACCCTACAGTTGAAACAGGCTCAATGTTGCTGACTTCACTTGTAGCGTTCATATTCTTCAAGGAAAAACTGACAAAGACAGGCGTTATAGCACTTATTCTCGGATGCGCTGCAGTTTTCCTGTTAAATATGTAAAAGAAGTATTATAATATAAAGAAATTATGCACGTGAGGGAAAAAAGATGAGTAATATAAATTATATTTATTTTCAGGAAAGCAGACTGGAAGCCGTTATAGAAATAAAGGATATCGTTGCCATGAGATATTATGAGTTCCAGAATGACGTAATATTCAACAAGCCTGAAGTGCATAATTTCTGGGAATTTGTATATGTGGACAAAGGGCAGATTAAGATAATCGCAGATGATAACTGCTTTACGCTGCTTCAGGGAGAAATGGTATTCCATAAACCGGGACAGGCGCACGACCTGTTTGGAGACGGTATCATTGCGCCTAATGTTCTGGTCGGCTGCTTCTTCTGCGACAGCGAGGCTATGAACTATTTCCAGGATAAAATAGTTTCAATAAATAAAAGAAACAAAGAACTGCTGTCATCAATAGTGTACGAATCAAAAAATGCGTTTGTAACGCCTCTTGATAATATCTACAGGCTGGATTCCTTTGAAATGGAAAAAAAGAAAGACGGGCTGATAGGCGCGCAGCAGTTACTTAAAATAAATCTTGAGGAATTCCTGATACGACTTATAAGGGATAACGAATTCGTAAGCAAATACGAAAGATCAAAGTCAATGCCTCGTGATAATTTCGAGTCTGACTTTGTGGAGGAGATAATCGCATATATGAAAGAAAACCTTGACAAAAGGATAAAGAGAAGCGATTTGTGCCATAAATTCAATGTAAGTATTACAAGTATGGAAACTGCCTTTAAAAAGATTAAGGGTCAGCCGGTTATGAGATATTTTACGAAGCTCAAGATTGAAGAGGCCAAAAGAATGATACGCGAAAACGCATATAATTTCACGGAGATTTCCGAGATGCTGGGATTCAGTACGCCTCACTATTTCTCTACAGTTTTCAAAAAGACTATTAATATGACTCCGTCGGAATATGCAAATTCCATAAAAGCAATCATAGATGATGATATTGTATGACAAACCGGAGAGAAAGACATGGAAACATATATAATTAAAAGAAAACAGAATAAAGATTACGAGGGCGCTGCCAAGGCGCGCATTGACAACATTCTGTGGGAAAGCACATATGAAACAGACTGCTACGCGCAGCTTATATTTGTAGAGGGCAGGGGATTTTATGCCAAGATATATGCAAAAGAAGAAAACCCCCGCATGACATACAAGCCGTATGACTTCAGCGATGACGTATGCGATGACAGCTGCGTTGAATGGTTTATGGACTTCCTGCCGGGAAATACCGAGGGGTATATGAACCTTGAAGCGACTGCCTGCGCTGCAATCAACTGCTGCACAGGTACAGGCAGAAACGGCAGAATTCCGCTTAATGAAAGATTCGGTATGCTGCCCGAAATAACTGCCGGAAGAAGCGGCGAATACTGGTGGGTTGAATATTTCGTATCTCTTGAACTGATACACAGAGTTTACGGAGATATTGACTTAGGCAGCGGAGCAGTATACAGAGGCAACTTCTACAAATGCGGAGAGCTTACTCCATCACCGCACTACTTTTCATGGGCTGATATTGATCTTCCGAAACCGGAATATCACTGCCCTAACCATTTTGGCAGATTTATAATGGAATAGTATATAATTTTTCAGGTGGGCAGGAATTGAAATGCTCACCTGATGCTGCTGTATAACAGGGCTTAAGGCCGGAAAGGAAACGAACATGACAAGCATTATTGATCCGTTAAAAAAAGAAGGGCTGACTACCCTCAGAATACAGTATAACTGGAAACAGGATATCATCAGACTTGAAGCCGCAAAGGAATGGGAAAGCGATACAGACTTTTCGCAGTACAACAGAGAGTTTTGCGAAGATGACATACTGACTGAGGACGCGCGTTATCTTAACACCGTTGAAACAAGGCTTCTATACAGAAACAATGACCTTGAGGATTATCTTGATACAATTATTTCACTGATTAAAAAAGGTAAGCATCTGGGAATTACCCTGTACTATTACGGTGAAAAGGATATTAAATTCGTATGCCATAAGCACAGCATCAAAAGAGGAATAAACAACAGACGCGGCGCAATGTTTATCGACGGAATCAGAAGATATGAGCCTGAGGACAATGAGCTTGATATGATAAAGGACGGCCTTGCCATAAGCAGAGGTATGAGTCTTAAATGTATTGCCGGAAATCTCAGCTTCGGAGGCAGCAAAAGCACGGTGCAGATGACTCCGGTTGACCTTGAGGATATGAAGACCCTGGGATTTCTCGCATATGCCCTTGACAGAAACAGATGTATGACAGGCGCCGATATGAAAATGCCTACGGAGATAGCAGACGTCGAAAACAGATACTACTCGATGAGCTACACCAGCGGACCGTCATCGCCTCTTGGAGAAAGCGGCAGACCTACTGCCTACGGCGTGTTTGAAACACTCAAAAAAGCTGTTGAATTCAAAGAGGGAAAGCCCGGCCTTGAGGGCAAAAGCGCCGTTGTAATAGGACTTGGCGCAGTGGGAAAACGTATGGCGCAGATGCTTGCAGACAGCGGCGTCAGACTGTATGTTTCAGATACAAATGCCGGACATATAGAGGAATTTATAGCCGCAAATCCGGGCAAAGACATAAAGGCTGCTGACGTTTCGGAAGCGCTTTATCTTGATGTTGATATTGTATCTCCGTGCGCGGTGGGAGGCATTATAACGGCTGATAATATAGAGAAATTCAATTGCAGATACATATGGGGCTCTGCCAATAACCAGATAAAAGCCAGTGACATAGACGAAGAAATCAGAATTGCAAAGCTTCTGCAGGAAGCGGGCATCGTATTTCAGACAGAATGGTGGCACAATACCGCAGGCGTAATGTGCGCGGCGCTGGAATATATGGAAGGAGATAAAGCGACGTATGATCAGCTTGTGGAGATTATCGACCGTACTCTGCCGGATTCCACTCTGAATAATTTTGCCGAGGCAGAAGCAAAGGGAATAACACCTACAGAAAATGCATACCTTACATGCAGCAGAGCGCTTTATGAAGAATAATAAAACCAATATAAAAGACCGTTTTACCGGTGATATGCTACCTCCTAGGTAGACAGTTGAAATAAAAAACTGTTTTAACCAGGAGGTTTTGTTATGTCCAAATTCAGCAAAGAAGAAAAAATGAACGCTGTAAAAAGGCGACTGGAAGGGAAAGAAT
>CAKQOW010000017.1 GCA_934256595.1 uncultured Clostridia bacterium | reverse complement strand
CCAAAACATAACAAAGTTCAGATATTAACCGTGCAGACTGCTGTCTGCAGGTGAGAAGCGGATTACTTCTTCTTTACAATACCTATTCATTTTATCACTTCAATAGTATATGTGTCAAGGAAATCAGAAGGGTTTTATTTGAGAAAAACAGGCTTTTTTTAGGCTGATTTCAGGCAGTTTTGAGTTTTCAACGATGTAACCGGTTTATTTGTATACAGTATTATTGTACGAATTTGCGGCGGGTTTTGCAGAGAAAAGGCATTAGTTTGCGTATAAATCGTACATACAGTGGATTTGTATATTTGTGCCTTTTTTTGCGGCAAGTGATGAAAAGCGTTGAAAACAAGGGAAAACGTTAGATTTTTTTGCGATTTATGCAGTAAAAAAACATAGATTTTAATCAAAAAAATGTTACAATTCAGTTGCATTTATAGTATAATTTGATTGTTATAATTTACAATTTTATATGGAGGTGTTTAAATGTCTACTTATTCACAAGTACAGAGAAACGGCTTGTTTGAACTTTCAGACGAAGCTAAACAGGAACTGGCGTCATCATCGTACTATAATGACGACTTAGCTCCATCATCTGTTGCCGAAAGAACATGGACTACATACACAATCACAATGCTTTGGGTTGGTATGTCAATATGTATTCCATCACTTTCACTTGCATCAGGACTTATCACAATGGGTGTGTCACCTTGGCTTTCAGTATTAAACGTAGCTTTAGGTAACTTAATCATCCTGGTACCGATTCAGTTAAACTCAACTGTAGGTACTAAATACGGTATCCCGTTCCCTCTTTTCGCAAGAATGACATTCGGTATGAAGGGCGCGCATCTTCCTTCATTACTGAGAGCGTTCACAGCTATGGGATGGTGTTCAGTACAGTCATGGGTTGGCGGCGGCGCATTCGCAGCTATCATCGGCTGCTTCGCTCCTAAATTCTTAGACGCTGAATGGACTATCAACCTTCCTTCATGGGGCGGTATGCAGACAGTATCAGAAGGTACTTTCATCGGATTTATCTTATTTATGCTTCTTATTGCATGGGTTGCATACAACGGACTTGAAAACATCAAATGGGTTCAGAACATCGGCGGACCTATCCTTCTTGCAGTAATGATCGGACTTCTGATCTGGGCTTACACATATGCTCACGGCGCTGCAGGCGTTGGTTTCTGGGAAGTAATGGCTCAGCCTAACGACCAGGCGTTAATCGCAGAGAGCGGCGGTTTCGGCTATGTATACCTTACAGGTCTGATGGGCAACATCGCATTCTGGGCTACAGTTGCACTTAACATTCCTGACTTCTCAAGATATGCTAAGAGCAACGGTTCACAGTTCTGGGGACAGATGCTCGGTATGCCTATCCCAATGGCATTCTGCGCATTCGTTGGTGCTTACTTCGCTCAGGCAACTAAGCTTGCTGACGGCGTTGCATCATTCGACCCGACTACAGTTTTCTATCACTTAGACAACAAGATTGCTATCTTCATTTCCGCTGTAGGTGTAGTTATGGCTACAATCACTACTTGCTGCGCTGCTAACGTAGTAGCTCCTGCAAACGGTCTTTCAAACATCAACCCTAAGAAGATCAGCTACAGATTAGGCGTACTTATCACTTGTCTGATGGCATTCTTCGTATTACAGGCTTGGTGGATCTACGGTTCGGGTTCAGCTTACTTCACATGGATGAACGCATACGGAACAATTCTTGCTCCTGTAGCTGCTATCCTGGTTGCTGACTTCTGGATTGTTAAGAAACAGAGACTTGATATCAGAGATATGTTCGTAAAGGACGGAAGATACTCATACAGCAACGGTTTCAACTGGGCTGCAATCATTTCATGGTTCGTGGCATTCATAGTTCCGCTAATCGCTTACTTCGGAGTATCCGGCGGATTCTGGACATTCCTTGCAGAATGGAACTACATCTGGTCATTCGTAATCGGCTTCATCGTATACGTATTACTTATGAAGACTTCACTGGCTGGCAAGTCATATGTAACTGAAGAAGAATACGCTCAGATTACTAAGTTCGAATAGTCTTTAATTCAGAACTGTATATGGAAACTTACGCAACGGCGTAAAAATATGATTATAAAGGGCCTTTGTATAAAGGCCCTTTGATTTTATAACACTAACAACAAAAAAGTCTTATAGGAGGTAACTTATGGATTTACTATTTAAGAATGGTACAGTTGTTACCGCAACATCAACTTTCAAGGCTGATGTAGCTGTAAAAGGTGAAAAGATTGTTGCTATAGGCGCAAATCTTAAACCTGAAAAGAAAACAGAAGTTATAGATGCTAAAGGCAAAATGATCCTTCCTGGAGCAATTGATGGTCATACTCATCTTGCAATGCCTTTCGGCGGAACAATCGCTACAGACGACTACTTCACAGGTACAAGAGCTGCTGCCTGCGGCGGTACTACTACAGTATTCGACTTCGTTCTTCAGGCACCTGAGGGAGAAGGAATGTGGGACGCAGTAAAGAGAAGAGATGCTATCTGCCAGGCAGACGGACCTGCTATCGACTACTCATACCACGTAGGTGTTGGTAATGCCAAGACTCAGGATATGTTAGACACTATGGACGAATGCGTTAAGAACGGTGTAACATCATTCAAAGTATTCATGGTATATGACTTTGGTGTAGATGACGGTCAGTTCTTCAATGTATTAACTCATGCTGCTAAAATCGGCGCATTAGTTGGTGTTCACGCTGAAAACAACGACGTAAACAAGTGCTTAAACGCTAAGTACCTTGCAGAAGGCAAAACTGATGCCTGGTGGCACTACATGTCAAAGAATGAAGCTGTTGCAGGCGAAGCTGATGTAAGAGCTATCAACCTTGCTAAGATGGCAGGAACTTCATTATATATCGTTCACCTTGACAACAAACAGGGTGTTGAAGCAGTTAGAGATGCAAGAAACGAAGGATACCCAATCTTCGCGGAAACCTGCCCTCAGTACCTGTACTTCACAAAAGACGTTTACAAGAACGGTATTCCTGAATTAGATTTAAGAGCTAGAGACTTCGTATGCTCACCTCCAATGAAGGGTAAAGCATCACAGGACGCTCTTTGGGAAGGTATCAGAAACGGTTATGTATCAACACTTGCTACAGACCACTGCCCATTCCTGAAATCAGAAAAAGACTGGGGAATTACTCAGAAAGACGGTACTCCTGGTAACTATACAACAATTCCTAACGGCTGCGCTGGTATTGAAAATATGTATCCATATATCTTATCAGAAGCAAACAAGGGCAGAATCACATTTGAAAAGGCTGTTGCTATTTCAGCTACAAACCCTGCTAAGCTGTTTGGTATCGACTACTGCAAAGGCGCTATCGAAGTTGGTCTTGATGCAGATATCGTTGTATACGACCCTAAGAAGACATTTGAAGTTAAGAATGCTGAAAACCAGCATGGTGCATTAGACCATACTATCTGGGAAACAGCTAAGTTCAAGGGATATCCTGTAGCAGTTTACTCAAGAGGTAAGCTGGTATTTGACGGTAAAGACTACGTTGGCCAGAAGGGCGACGGTAAGTTCGTTAAGTGCAAGAAGGTTAAATTCACAAGCC
Organism: uncultured Clostridia bacterium; assembly: GCA_934256595.1. GTDB lineage: Bacteria > Bacillota > Clostridia > Peptostreptococcales > Anaerovoracaceae > UMGS973. The sequence continues at coordinate 35,973 of CAKQOW010000017.1, read as the reverse complement.
CTGAATTCTAGTATATTAATATGTACTGACACAGAGCCTCCATTTCGGAGGCTCTGTTATTTTAAGAGAAAACGCCAAAAGTGCGAGGCACGATTGGAAGAAAGCTACGGTGAAAAGACCTAGCCCCATTTGCAAAGCAAATGGTAGGCAGGTCAAATACAGAAATTGCCGAGCGTTAGCGAGAATGCAATTTTTCAGTTTATGACCTAACTGGATTTGTGAAACAAATTTTTCTTCTGTAATATTTGGTTGGAATAATTAATGTTGAATTTCTCTGTTTTTTCAGATGAATTTCGTAAAAAAATTTATATAAAAAACACAAAAAACAGTTGACAAAGGTGTTTTAGAGGTGTAGTGTATATATGGTTAGTGAGAGCTAACTATATATTTTGGTGAAAGGTTAGCGTTTGCTAATCTAAAATTTAATGCTTGAGTTAGCTGTGACTAATTAGTGAAGGCTAACTGATTGTATGGAGGTAACTATGATGCCATTAACACTAACAGATGTTGGAGAAGCAAACACCATCAAAAAAATCGGCGGCTCGCCGGAGGTAAAGAAACACCTTGAGAACCTGGGCTTTGTAGTTGGCGGTAATGTAACCATCATAAACAAGCTGGGCGGCAATGTAATTGTAAATGTTAAAGAGGCCAGAGTAGCGGTAAGCGAAGAAATGGCCCGAAAGATAATGGTTTAGTTTAATATGTAATTTATATATAAGGAGGAGTATTGTATGAACACACTGAAGCAGGCTAAGATAGGCGAAACTGTGAAAGTTGTCAAGCTGCATGGTGAAGGCGCAGTTAAGCGTCGTATTATGGATATGGGAATCACCAAAGGCGTTGAGGTCTACATAAGAAAAGTGGCACCTCTTGGAGACCCTATTGAAGTAACAGTCAGAGGCTATGAGCTGTCACTTCGTAAAGCAGACGCAGAAATGATCGAAATCGAATAGCAATCAAAAGGGGATTATTCCCCTGTATTTTCAGGGCACAGGTTAGCTTGTGCTAATTGAGGAAAGAGAGGAACTTAGACAATGAACTTACGAATAGCTCTTGCGGGAAACCCCAACTCCGGTAAGACTACACTGTTTAATGCGCTTACCGGCTCTAATCAGTTTGTAGGTAACTGGCCGGGTGTAACCGTAGAAAAAAAAGAAGGTAAACTTAAAAAGCACGATGGAGTTACCATCACTGACCTTCCGGGTATATACTCATTATCACCATATACATTAGAAGAAGTAGTTGCAAGAAACTACCTCATAGGTGAAAGACCCGATGCAATACTTAACATTATAGACGGTACAAACCTTGAGAGAAACCTTTACCTGACAACACAGCTTACAGAGCTGGGAATTCCGGTTGTAATCGCAATCAATATGATGGATGTTGTCAGAAAGAACGGCGACAAGATAAACACAGAAGAACTTTCAAGACAGCTTGGCTGCAAAATCGTTGAGATTTCAGCGCTCAAGGGCACAGGCGTTATGGAGGCCGCAGAGGCTGCAATAGATGCTGCCAAGAATGCAAAGACAGTACCTATGCATACATTTGCAGGTTGCGTAGAACACGCAATCGCACACATCGAAGAAGCTGCAGTACACGAAATGCCTGAAGAACAGCAGAGATGGTATGCGATCAAGATATTTGAAAGAGATGACAAGGTTCTTTCAGGACTTAATATCGATGCAGAGGTTAAAAACCATATCGAAAACGATATCAAGGCTGCCGAAAAAGAAATGGACGATGATGCCGAGTCAATCATAACAAATGAAAGATACATCTACATAGCGTCAATTATCAAGGCATGCTACAAGAAAAAGAACGTTGGACAGCTTTCAACATCAGACAAGATAGACAGAGTTGTTACAAACAGATGGCTGGGACTGCCTATATTCGCGGCAATTATGTTCCTGGTTTACTACATATCAATGGTAACAGTAGGTTCAGCGGCAACAGACTGGATGAACGACGGTGTGTTCGGTGACGGCTGGCACCTGTTCGGAAGCGGATCGGGACAGTATGAAGAAGCTGCTGAAACATACGGAGATACTGATCAGATATTAGACGCATTCATTTCAGAATACGGTAATGACGGCATTGCAGATGCAATCGACCTCGAAAACGAGAATTACGATGACGCTGCAGCGCAGGCAGCTCTTATGGACTTAGAAAAGCTGACTCCTGCAGATGCAAGCGTTACATATGAACTTGAAGATGAAGAAACACTTGAAGTTACCCAGGTTCCGGGAGCTACAAAGGCTGATCTGGAAACTGCAGTAGACCAGTACCTGAACACAGATTACAAGGAAGGCTACGGCGCTCCTGATACATCAACATACGGCACATGGGTACCGGGAATTCCTGCGCTTCTTGAAAGCGGACTTTCAAATGCAGGCGCAGCAGACTGGTTAAACGGTCTTATCCTTGACGGTATTGTAGCCGGTGTCGGCGCAGTACTTGGTTTCGTACCTCAGATGCTCGTATTATTCCTGCTTCTTGCATTCCTTGAAGCGTGCGGATATATGGCTCGTATAGCTTTCGTACTGGATAGAATTTTCCGTAAGTTCGGACTGTCAGGCAAGTCATTCATACCTATGCTTATCGGTACAGGCTGCGGTATCCCCGGCGTAATGGCATCAAGAACAATCGAAAACGAAAGAGACCGTCGTATGACAATTATGACTACGACATTCATACCTTGCGGAGCTAAGGTTCCGTTTATAGCAATGATCGCGGGAGCAATCTTTGGCGGTTCGGCAATTGTTGCAACATCAGCATACTTCATCGGAATGGCTGCAATAGTTATTTCAGGTATAATGCTTAAAAAGACAAAGATGTTCTCAGGAGAACCTGCACCGTTCGTTATGGAGCTTCCTGCATATCATATGCCTACAGTAGGCAACGTGCTTCGTTCAATGTGGGAGCGTGGCTGGTCATTCATCAAGAAGGCCGGAACAATCATACTGCTTTCAACTATAGGCGTATGGTTCCTGTCATACTTCGGAACAGTAGACGGCACATTCAGAATGCTTGCTGAAGATGAACTTGACTCATCAATACTTGCAGGTATAGGTAATGCAATTGCATGGATATTTGCACCTCTTGGCTGGGGCACATGGGAAGCAACAGTTGCATCAATCACAGGGCTTGTTGCAAAGGAAAACATCGTTGGTACTATGGGTATACTCTACGGAGCATCAGGAGACGTTTATGCGACACTCCAGTCTGTATTCACAGGAATTACAGGATACTCATTCCTCGTATTCAACCTGCTTTGCGCACCATGCTTTGCAGCTATCGGAGCTATCAAGCGTGAAATGAACAACGCAAAATGGACTTGGTTTGCAATCGGATATCAGTGCTTATTCGCATATGCAGTAGCATTAATGATCAACCAGTTCGGCGGACTGTTCACAGGAAACATCAACGTAATCGGCTTAATCTTCGCAGTAGCAGTTCTTGCATTCATAGTATACATGCTTGTAAAACCATACAAGGAAGCTACTAAGCTGACTACAAAATACTGATTTGAGATAATAATAATTACCACTATTTAAGAAAGGAGCTGACTCTATAATGTTTACTTGGATTACAGAAAACATAGCGACAATCATTATAGCGCTGGTGCTTGCATTAATTGTTGCTGCCATAGTTATCTACTTGGTGAATAATAAGAAACAGGGGAAATCCTCTTGCGGATGCAAGTGCGGAAGCTGCCCGATGAGCGGCTCCTGCCATAAACATTAATAAAAAACAAGAGAAGCAGGAGTTTTCCCGCTTCTCTTGTTTTTTATGGCCTAACCCCATTTGCGAAGCAAATGGCCGGTAGGACAAACGTCATGCTTTCCCAAGAACACAAAGTGTGATTGGAAGAAAGCTACGGCGAATTAGCGAAAAAAGGAGAAACTTATGGCTATTGTTGAATTTAAAAATGTAAGCCGTATATATACAAGCGGAGAGCATGAGCTCAAGGCTCTTGACGGCGTGGATATGAAGCTTGAAGAGGGAAAATTCGTAGTAATACTCGGTCCCAGCGGAGCCGGCAAAAGCACACTGCTTAATATGCTTGGAGGACTTGACAGCCCTACATCAGGCAAAATATATGTGCAGGGGAAAGACATATCGCAGCTTTCAAAGGATGAGCTTGCCGACTACAGAGCTGCGACAGTAGGCTTTGTATTTCAGTTCTACAACCTGATACCTACACTTACAGTGCAGGAGAACGTGGCGCTTGTCAGAGAAATATCACCGGACTGCTTTTCGGCAGAAAAAATGCTGGAAGAAGTAGGTCTTTCGGATCATCTCAAAAACTTCCCTTCGGAGCTTTCGGGAGGAGAACAGCAGAGAGTATCCATAGCAAGAGCTCTTGCCAAAAACCCTGAAATCCTGCTGTGCGATGAGCCTACGGGAGCGCTTGACTCGGAAACCGGCGTAATGGTTTTAAAACTGCTGCTCAAAATGGCAAGAGAATATGGCAAAACCATAGTGATTGTAACCCATAACCAGAACATAGCCAGGATGGCCGATGTAATTGTGAGAGTTAAAAACGGCAGGATACAGTCCTGCGCAGAACAGAATGAACCTGCTGCGGCAGATGATATTGACTGGTAGGAGGTGTGGCAATGCTGCTTAGAAAATTATGGAGAACAATGGGCCTTTACAAAGCGCAGTTCATATCTATGGTTATTATGATAGCTCTGGGCATGGGAATATTTATCGGCTTCAATATGGAATGGGTGAGCATTGAAAAAAACACAGGCGGATTTTTTGATGATACAGGCTTTGCCGATTACCGTATTGTGTCAGAGGCAGGCTTCACAAAAGCCGACCTTAAAAGCATAGAGGATATGGACGGCGTAGACAGAGCCTCACGTTATGTATGCGTAAACGCTGATGTAAAAGGCAGAGACGGAGACAGTCTGGCTCTTACAGTTACCGAAAACGAAGATGTTTCGGGATTTATGGTTCTGCAGGGGGAGGCTTATGACAGTGAAAGCGCCGACGGCATATGGCTTTCGGACAGCTATGCGGGAGCCAATAATATAGCTGTCGGCGATAAACTGACTTTGGAGTACAAAAACTTTGAGATTAAAGGTGAAGTAAAGGGGTTGATTAAAGCCTCAGAGCATATGGTGTGCGTTCGTGATGAAACACAGATTATGCCTGATTATGACACTTACGGATATGCATATATATCACCGGTGTTTTACGAAAAAGCGGCGGGTTTTGAATATTATCCGCAGATAAATGTCATATCCGATATGAGCAAAAAAGCCTTCACAGATGAAGCAGACGATGCGCTTGACAGGACGCTGCTGATACTTTCTAAGGACGAAAACACGTCATATGCGGGAGCAGACAGTGAAATAGAAGAAGGCAAAACCATGGGCTCGATACTTCCGGTACTTTTCCTGCTCATAGCTGTACTTACGATGGTTACTACAATGCATCGTATTGCGGCAAAGGAAAAGCTGCAGATAGGAACGCTCAAGGCTCTCGGTTTTAAAGACAGGAGAATTTTAAGACACTATACCTCCTATGCGTTTATGATAGGAATTACAGGCTCTGTCATCGGAGTTGCGCTTGGATACTTTGTGGCGTATATGATTATGAACCCTGACGGAACCATGGGTACATACTTTGATATGCCGGAGTGGAAGCTGTATCTGCCATGGTTCTGCTATGTCACACTTGCATGCATAATTCTGCTGCTTACGCTTATCGGTTACCTTTCCGTAAAAAAAATGCTTCAGGGAACCGCAGCAGACGCATTAAGACCGTATTCTCCTAAAAAAATGAAGCGCCTCCTTATAGAAAAAACACATATATTCGACAGACTTTCCTTCGGAGCCAGATGGAACCTGAGGGATGCAATGCGTCATAAATCAAGAATGGCAATGAGCCTTATAGGTATAGTGGGCTGCACTCTGATAATAACGGCTACTCTCGGTATGCGCGACACTATGAACGACTTCCTCAAAACCTATTATGATGACGCCACAAACTACAGCTCAAGAATTTATATAGCAGAAGAGGCGGCCCCTGACGAAAGGGACAGGCTTGTTTCTGAATATGGCGGCGACTGGAGCTCGTCTGCAAGTGTGCAGATTGAAGACAAGGCGGTATCACTTGATATATATGATACATCAGAAGACAAAGTGAGATTTCCTGCCGACAGGGACGGTTTTGCAGAGCTTCCCGATGACGGAGCGTACATATGCAGGCGAATTGCCGATGAGTTTAATCTTGAGCAGGGTGACAGCATCAGAATAAGTCCGTACGGAGGGGATGATGAATATACCCTTAAAGTGGCAGGCATCATACGTTCTGTAAGCGAGAACATCGTAATATCGCCGGAATATGCAGGCAGGATTGGGATTGATTATGTAATTGACTCCATATATACAGATACACCTAAGGCTGATATAAAGACAGACGGCGCAATCAAGAGCGTGCAGTCAAAGCAGGCAATAATCGACTCATTTGACTCGTTTATGGAAATAATGAACCTTATGATAGTCATATTTATACTTGCGGCAGTTGTTCTGGGCGTGGTGGTACTGTATAATCTGGGTGTTATGAGCTATACCGAAAGGTATACAGAAATGGCAACTCTGAAGGTAACGGGATTTCGGGATCGAAAAATAGGCAGGCTTCTTGCAGGGCAGAATCTGTGGATTTCTGTGATTGGAATAATTATCGGAATTCCTGCGGGAGCAGGTGCGCTGAGTTATCTTATGACGGCGCTTGCACCTGAGTATGAGCTGAAAATTGTAATCGGACCTGTCACATACATTGTCAGCGTTCTTCTGACATTTGGAGTTTCAATGGCTGTAAGTCTGATGGTGGCGCGCAAGAACAGGCATATTGATATGGTAGAGGCGCTCAAAGGAACAGAATAGGCGGAGAGAAAAGAATATGAAGGATAGCATTTCCATGACATCGTATGATGTTTTCCCAGGAATAACGGTAATATATAACGATATACGCGCCGAGAGAGTTTCGGGAAGGCATTATGAAAGCGGCAGTGTTTTCGAGATAAACCACTGCCGAAGGGGAAGAATTGAATATGAGCTTGCAGAGGGCGGAGGTGATGAATTCAGATATCTTGCTCCGGGAGACCTTTCTGTAAGCTGCAGGAATGATTTCAGAGAGGAAGCATATTTTCCGCTTCACTATTATCAGGGAATAACTATTCTGATTGATACGGGACAGACGCCGGGCTGTCTGTCCTGTTTTCTTGATGATGTTGAGGTGCGCCCGGAGCTTCTGATGAAAAAATTCGACAACAGCGGCAGGGGATATATTACAAGATCAAATGAAAGTATAGAGCATATCTTTTCGGAGCTTTACTCTGTTCCCAATGAGATAAAAAAGGGGTATCTCAAGGTTAAAATTCTGGAACTGCTGCTTTTTTTAAGCGCGATGGAGCCGGAAGCCGCAGATGAAACTAAAATGGTATCGGCAGCCCATGCAAGGCTTGCCAAGGAAGTATGCAGATACCTTACGGAGCAAATGGACAGAAAAGTTACTCTTAATATGCTTGCAGAAACCTTCCATGTGTCTGCAACTCTGATAAAAACCTGTTTCAAAGACGTATACGGTGTATCTGTATACTCATACATACGGACTCAGAAGATGGAAAAGGCAGCTGTAATGCTTAGAGAAACCGAGATGCAGGTGACTGAAATAGCAGGGGCGCTGGGCTATGACAACAGCTCCAAGTTTGCCAAGGCATTTAAGGATGTTCAGGGTGTTGCACCGGTGGCATACAGAAAAACCGGTCGTCTTTGAGATCTGTCCGAACGGAGCATTATCAGTTCTTTTTGGAGTAGCGGGCGTAAACGGAAAATAATATAATACAGATGTAAAATGCCTTAGGGCATTTCATTTTGGGATAGAGTTAGCTTATGCTAACCAGATAGAAAGGATTAGAATAATGAGTGTTGTAATAATAGGCGGAAATGAACGAATGGAGAGAAGATACAAGGAGCTGTGCGAGTCGTACTCCTGCAAGACGAAGGTATTTACCAAGAAGGCGGGCAATATGAAAAATCTGGGTTCACCTGACCTGCTGGTTATGTTTACGGATACTATGTCGCACAAAATGCTCAAGGCTGTAATGAGTGAGGCGAAGGGCAAGAACATAAGGATTGCTCACAGCAGATCAAGCTCTATGGCAGCTCTTAAAAATATACTTGACGAACATATAGAAGGAGAGATGTGCTGATGTCGGAGGATATGGTAATATCACAGTGTTCGCCGACCATGGCGGGACTTAAAACAGGAAACTTGTTCGCCTGTCCTGTGGAGGATAAGACAGAGCTTGCTGACAGTGTGAGGAGACTGAATGCGACACTTGTGCCGAGAGGTCTTCGAATGGTGCCTGTGAAATATACGGAGAAGAAGGCCCTGATATATATGTACAGGCCTGACAGACTGCAGCGGGATCTGCAGGATGAAACCGCAGGCAGAATACTTGCTCAAAAGGGGTATCCTCTGGACAATACAAGTCACTGCGTTGCAGAGCTTGCTCGCAGACTTAATTACGGCAGTGAGTTTCCCCATGAAATAGGGCTGTTTCTGGGGTATCCGTCAGAAGATGTGTACGGATTCATTAAAGAAGGCTCAGGAAATGCCAAATATGTAGGTACGTGGCGCGTATATGGTGATGAGCAGACTGCCATACGAAGATTCAGGCAGTTTGAGAAATGCACCAGAGTATACAGTGAAGTGTTCAGAAAAAACGGTTCCTTTAAAAAACTAATTGTAAATGCTGCAAATTAACATCAGGAAGGAACGCTCCTCATGCAGACAGGCGCCGGGAAACCGTATCCCCAAACAGAAGGAACGGTACTGCCGGCTGTCTGTCTGCAGAACAACCAAGGGAGGTGCTGACATTGAAAAGCATTAATCTTAAAATATGCGACATATACGGCGCTGAAAACAGCGAAGATATAAAGAAGGTGCTGGGATGCTCGGAGGGAATAAAAAACATTATAATAGATGATGAAACAGGTATTGCAGAGATACTGTATGCACCGGAGCTTATATCGGTTGATGACATGAAAAGAACTATCTATGAAATCGGCTACAGGGCTGACTGAAATTCCTTTACATAATTCATAATATGCGGCAGGGAGATTATTCTTCCTGCCGTATATTATTTACTGCAGCAAATTTCACTGTCATGGTAGTGCCGTTTTCTGAGCTTTCCTCCGCGTAAATCTCACCGCTGTGAAGCGAGACGATCTCCCATACCAGCGAAAGCCCGAGTCCTGCTCCGCCGTATTCCCGGCTGCGGGATTTGTCTACCCGGAAGAAAGGCTGAAAAATACTTTCCCGGTATTCTTTCGGAATACCGCAGCCTGTATCTGAAACCCGGATGATAAGCTGATCTGCCTCCTCGGATACGCAGATGCGGACAGTCCCGTTCGGACGGTTGTACCGTATGGCGTTTTCGGTCAGATTAAAGAGCAGGCGGTATATCAGGGTGTCGCTGCCTGTCATGACTCCGTCACCGTCATGCTCAAGACAGATACCCGCATTCTCTGCCAGCGGCGCAAGATCTGTAAAAATCTCCTCAACAAGAGGTGCCAGCTGAATATGGTCGGTACATGCTACTGTACGAAGCTCACTCATATCCAGCAGTGTTTTTGTCATCTGCGTCATTTTTTCTGTCTGTTCGCCGAGAAGACGGAGAAAATCCGATGTGTCCGAAGGCATTTCGGGATGCTCGGCAGTAAACAGCTCAAGCTGCGCCTGCATCAGCGCCAGCGGTGTGCGCAGCTCATGGGCGGCATTTCCGGTGAACTGGCGCTGCGCAGTAAAACCGTCATCCAGGCGGTCTAGCATTCTGTTAAAGGAGCTGCTGAATTTCTGAAACTCCGGCAGCACATCTTCGGAGAACTTCATATCTGAAAGATTGTTGGGATGTATCTGCTCAACCTGTGAGGCAAACCGGCGCAGAGGTTTCAGCGTATGACCGCTGAGAAAATATGCGATAACTCCGCTCAGCAGTGTTACCGCCGCCGTAATGTACCAGTTGGTTGCAATAAAAGCCTCCTGCGCTCCGTCAATGATAATAGTAAGCTGCTGATCCGGTTCTGTCCGGTCGGGAATAAAGAATTCCTGTTTGTCTTTATCTGTATTGTCTGTTTCGGATATATAGGTGCCGATGGAATCCATGTAATGCCTGCCTGAACAGCAGATCAGGAGATTCATGGATACACAGGTTATCCCTATAAGAAGGACAGTCATCAAAGTGATGCGCCATTGCAGAGACAGTTTCTTCATATTTTGTCCTCCTCCATTACATAGCCCTCGCCGATGCGGTTGCGAATCGGATCATATCCGAGGGCGGCGCGCAGTTTTTTGCGCAGAGCTGAAATATGAACCCGTATCGAGTTGCTGAAATTATCCACACTGTTATCCCACACATGATCCAGCAGCTCTTCCTGACTTACCGGGCGTCCTCTGTGAAGCATCAGGTATTCAAGAATCCCGGTTTCCTTCCTTGTCAGAGTAAGTGCCTGTCCGGCAGCGGCGGCGGTACGCGCCTTAGTATCAAATGTGACCTGTCCGCAGGTGAGAACTATATCATTTTGTGTGAACTGCCGCAGGGTAAGACTGCGTATGCGGGCCTCAAGCTCTTCCAGATGAAAAGGCTTGGAAAGATAATCGCTGGCTCCGGCATCAAGCCCTGCTACCTTGTCGGAAACCTCGCTTCGCGCCGACAGAATAAGCACCCTTGTATCTCTGTCTGTCTGCCGCAGGGTCTGCAGTACTGTCATGCCGTCTGCTCCCGGCAGGTTCAGATCCAGAAGCACAAGGTCATAGCTCTCCACACCAAGAAGTCTGAGAGCTTCATTTCCGTCATGGCAGAAATCCACACTGTAGGCAAGACGCCGCAAACTGCGGACAACAGTTTCGCAGAGCGCGCGTTCGTCTTCAACGACCAGAATATGCATAAAAAAAGCCTCCTTGCTTTGTGTTTTCATAATATTGAATGTCTATATTATAACACAGGGAGATAAGATTTCTGTTAAGTTTCTGTTCTTAACGCAGATTTTATATCCTCCCTGCTACAATGAAAGCACTGAAGAAAGGGGTGACTTAATTGACTAAACTGATTCATTCAAAAAAACTTCTGCTGCAGATTGCATTGCTGCTTGGCGGCGCGGCAATGTTATGCTTCGGAATATGGCGCGGAGAGGCGGATATCGTGCTGAACAAGGCAATACGGCTGTGTCTGGAGTGTGTGGGAATTGGATAAGAAAAGACCGGGTATATCACAGATTCTGTCACGTTTTCGCGGGTGGCTGCAGGCAGGAGCCACGCTGCTTGCCAACCTTCATCTGCCGAATTTCCTGAAGGGAGGCATTTATCAGGGAAACACAAAGGCTGTCTGTGTGCCGGGACTGAACTGCTATTCCTGCCCTGCAGCTTCCGGGGCATGTCCGATAGGAGCGTTTCAGTCGGTGGCAGGATCGTCAAAATTCAGCTTTTCATACTATATCACCGGTTTCCTTATTCTGCTCGGTGTGCTGCTGGGACGGTTTATCTGCGGATTTCTGTGCCCTTTCGGGTGGTTTCAGGAACTGCTGCATAAGATACCGGGGAAAAAACTGTCCGCCAGGAAACTGAAGCCCCTGACTTTTATAAAATACGGCGTGCTGGTGATAATGGTGATACTGCTGCCGGCGCTTGTTGTAAACGATGTGGGTATGGGAGAGCCGTTTTTCTGCAAGTATCTCTGTCCGCAGGGAGTATTGGAGGGGGCGCTTCCTCTGGCTGCCGCCGATGAAGGAATTCGCGCGGCGCTGGGCGTGCTTTTTTCATGGAAGCTTGCAGTCCTGCTTTCAGTCGCCATACTGAGCGTGCTGTTTTATCGTCCGTTCTGCAAGTGGCTTTGTCCTCTGGGAGCTTTTTATGCTCTGCTGAACAAAGTTTCGCTTATCGGGATGAAGGTAGACGGACAAAAATGCGTTTCGTGCGGTAAATGCGCCAAAGCCTGCAAAATGGATGTAGATGTTACAAAAACGCCTGACCATACGGAATGCATACGCTGCGGAATGTGCGTAAAGGCCTGTCCCGTTGAGGCCGTAAGCTTCCGCTGCGGATTTGCCAAAAAACAGAGAAACAAAAAGAAATAATATAAAAGGAGAAAAACAACAATGAAAACAACGAAACTGCTTACTGTGCTGATGATTTTAGCACTTATTTTCAGCCTTTCTGCCTGCGGTGCGGCAGACAAAAATAATGACAATGATATGGGAACCGAAATTGCACAGTTACTGGCGGCAGAGCCGGAAAACCTCGAGGAAGCCGTGGAACTTTATAAAAAACTTATGCAGCAGGAAAATGCGATTCTGGAGGAAAACAAAGAGCTTTGGGAGAAAGTATTCAAACTGGCAGACAAGGGTACCCCTATGATTGAAGACGGCACCAATTACGGAGATTTCCTGCTTAAAACAATTGATTCCGCCGAAGACAAGTTCAGTAAAAAGGAACTGAAAACTCTCAGGGACGGAGCCGAAAAAATACGGGAAATTGAAGGCAAGCTGACTGTTTTAGAGCAGAAATATCCGGAGTGTGCGGTCAGGGCTCTTGACAGCGATATGAGCGTTCCGGCAAAGGAAGGCAAACCCGAAAAGGAAAGCGATCTCATGAAATTCCCTGCATTTGAGGGAAAGGATCTTGACGGAGGCAAGGTAAAAAGCGACAAACTGTTCTCAGGCAACAGTGTTACTGTAGTGAATTTCTGGTTTACAACCTGCAGCCCGTGCGTAGGCGAACTTGGCGAACTGGATAAGCTGAACAGACAGCTTGCTGAAAAAGGCGGCGCAGTTGTCGGCGTTAATACATTTACACTTGACGGTGATAAGACGGCAATATCGGAAGCAAAGGAAATTCTCGAAAAGAAGAAAGCGTCTTATCGGAACATATGGTTTGCATCAGACAGCGAGGCCGGAAAATTCACCTCCGGAATCTACTCCTACCCTACGACTTACGTGGTTGACAGAAACGGAAACATTGTAGGCGAACCGATCGTGGGAGCGATTACCGGCAAGAAGCAGGCAGAAAAACTGCAGGAGCTTATCGATCAGGCAATCGAAAGCGGCAAATAGGAAAATAAATGAAACGAAGGAGAGGCCTTATTGCGAAACCTCTCCTTTTGTCTGTGTTTCTATTTGTTTGATCTCTTCCAGATTCCCATTTTGTCTGCTTCTCTGATAAGCTGATCCTGGAAATCAGGATGAGCGATACCGATAATAGCCTCGGCTCTCTGCCATGTTGAAAGACCTTTGAGGTTTGCCTTGCCGTATTCGGTTACAAGGAACTGAGTGTTGCAGCGTGTATCTGTGACTATTGAGCCCTGAGTCAGTGTAGGCAGTATTCTTGACTGAGTCTTGCCGTTCTTGTCTGTAAAGGTTGATGAACAGCAGATGAAGCTCTTGCCGCCTCTTGACAGATAAGCGCCAAGCACGAAGTCGAGCTGTCCGCCCGATCCGCTGATGTGTCTTGTTCCTGCCGATTCTGCGTTTACCTGTCCGAACAGGTCGAAGTTTACGGCGTTATTGATTGACATGAAGTTATCTAAAGCTGAGATTGTACGAATGTCGTTGACGTATCCAACCGACGCGCTTATAACCTCAGGGTTGTTGTCGATATATTCGTAAAGCTCGTGGCTTCCTGCCGCGAAAGCGTACATCTGCTTGCCCGGATGGATATTTTTGCGGCGTCCTGTAACCTTGCCTGACTTTGCAAGCTCATAGTACGCGTCTACATACATTTCCGTATGAACTCCGAGGTCCTTTAAATCCGACTCTGCTATCATCTTGCCTACAGCATTGGGCATTCCGCCGATACCAAGCTGGATGCACGCGCCGTCGCAGATTTCTTCAACTATGTACTCTGCAACCTTTTTGTCTATGTCGGTCATAGGCACGTTGTTGCCGTCAAGTGTAGGAAGCGCAGGACCGTCGTTTTCGACTATCATATCAACATCGCAGATGTGAACCTTTGTTGTTTCATCACCGTAGGCATAAGGCATGTTGGGGTTTACCTCAACGATAACTGTCCCGGCTGTGTCGCATACTGCCTTGAGGTGTGAAGCTTCAAGACCGAAGCTGAAATACCCCTGTGAGTCCATAGGTGTAACCTGAAACATTGCAACATCAGGTTTGCTGTCGATATCATAGTAGTAACGCGGCAGTTCTGAATAGCGGATAGGCGCGTAGTAGGAGAAGCCCTTGGCTATTGCCTTTCTTTCAATTCCCGTCATGTGCCATGAGTTCCATGAAAAATGCTCTGTAACGTTGTCTACCTTGAATATTTCAGGCTCTTTCATTATTATACCGCCGCGAACCTTGACATCAAATAATTCGCCTGCTCTTGCAGCTAATGCCTTGTCAAGCGCGTCGGGAGTGCACACGCCCCATGTGTAGTCAACCCAGTCGCCTGATTTTACGACCTTTACTGCTTCTTCGGCTGTTGTAAGTTTAGCCTGATACTGTTTCTGAATGTTCATTTTGTAAATTCCTCCGATATATTAAAGTTTAAAAATATGTACGGTTTTAAAAGAGTGTGAAAAAAGCCCACACCTCTTTAGTTTAATACAGGTTTGTTAAAAAGTAAACAGCCTAAGTCCTTTTTGATAGAATTAAAGAGAAAAATTAATGTATTATAGTACTTTAGTAATATTGACTGAGAACTGTAAAAAAATTAGAATAGTTAAAATAGAATTTTAAATTCAGGTATAAAGGAGGATTTTTGTGTCAACAGCACTCAGTTTAATACTTGTTGTATTTTTTCTTTTTATGAATGCGTTTTTTGTTGTGGCGGAGTTTGCGCTTGTAAGAGTAAGAAAAACGCAGCTTCAGATTGCGGCAGATGAGGGAAAAGCGGGAGCAAAGGCGGCATTGCGTATTGCAAACAATGTTAACTCGTATCTGTCGGCATGTCAGCTTGGGATAACTCTGGCTTCACTTGCGCTTGGCTGGCTTGGAGAGCCGGCTGTATCTGAGCTTATCAGACCGGGACTTGCTGCCCTTGGCGTGTCGGAGTCTGCTGTTTCAGCTATTGCTGTAGCCATAGGATTTGCGCTTGTTACAGCGCTTCATATAGTAGTCGGAGAGCTTATACCTAAATCTCTTGCCATATTTTCAACTGACAGATATGCCAGACTTACAGCTCTGCCGCTTGTATGGTTTTACCGTATGACAGCTCCGGTGATGTGGCTTTTCAATTCAGTGACCAATGGTGTTATGAAGCTGATGGGACACGATATTGCAAGCGAGCAGGAGGTTTACACAGGAGAGGAGATTCAGCTCCTTATAGATGAGAGTACCGAAAGCGGTCTCATAAATCCGCGGCAGAACGAATTTATAGATAATATTTTCACTCTGTATAACAAAGAAATATCAGAGATAATGACGCCGCGTACCGATATGGAATGTTTCGATATAGAACTGCCTTACAGTGAAAATATTGAGATGATAAAGAAATGCAAATACACAAGATATCCTGTGTGCAGAGGCAGCAAGGACTGTATAGAAGGATTTATCCATATTAAAGACCTTTACTGGAATGACTGGGATGCAAAGGACAGGGACTACGAAAAACTTCCTGTAAGACCTGTTACTGCGGTTTCCGAGTTTCTTTCGATAGACAGACTGATGCAGATAATGCAGGAAAAGAGAACCAAGCTTGTCCTTGTGGTTGATGAATACGGAGGAACGGCAGGCATTGTGACCATGTCAGACATTATGAGGGAAATAACGGGCAACAGCGACGATGAGTACATACAGAGCAGAGATTCGGAGGTTGTTCCTGTGACAGAGGATACCTTTATTATCGACGGAGGGCTTTCTGCAGAGGAGACCATAGGGATTATCGGCTTCAGACCTGAACTGGCGGATGAATGTGATACTGCGGCGGGGCTGATGTTTACCATATTTGACAGAATCCCAAAGAAGGGAGATACCGCTGTTGTTGCCGGTGATAAATCAAAAGCGGAATTTGAAATTATTGCAATGGAAAAACACCGCATAGAAAAAATCAGGATAAAGGTGGAAACCATACCTGAAACAGAAGAAAAACAGTAATTAAAAAGCATAGCCTGTGAATGAGGACTATGCTTTTAATCATAATTCTATTTATTTGCTCCGCAGCATTTCTTGTATTTCTTGCCTGAACCGCAAGGACAAGGGTCGTTTCTTCCAACCTTAGGCTGCTCTCTTACTACTATTTTTGATTTCTTGTAGGCCTGCAGGATACCTATTCTTGTTACCTCGTCGAGTACGTATTCCCATTCCTCGAGAGTGTACAGGTACTGCGCCTCTGCAACCAGCATGTTGAAGAACAGCTTTTCAAAGTCAATATCTAAAACAACCTCTGAGTTCTCGTCAAAAGTCTTGAAGTCGTTTGATGCCTTGAGGCTTGTGTCGATGCCGTCAAGAAATCCCATAAATATTACAGGGTCCGCTTCGTATTTCTCTGCAAGCTCTTTGAAAGTTCCCTTTGTAACTTCAGTGTGGCGTGCAAGGAGATCCTTGTATATTCTTGTCTCTGTTTCGCTGTATTCTTTCCAGAATGATTCAAATGTTTCTTCTGTCTGATTTTCGATTAAATCTTTCCACTGCTCATATAAAGTAGCCATTGATTTACCCTCCGTATATTAAATTCTCTTTGCTATTTCTATTACATCACCCATAACAGCGCTGCCTGTAGGAAGCGCGCCTGCGCCCTTGCCGTAGAACATAAGCTCTCCGACAGCATTGCCTGTTACAAATACTGCATTGAATTCGTTTGATACTGTTGCAAGAGGGTGATCGTTTGAAAGCTTTGTAGGCTGTACGCTGTATTCGATGCCCTTGTCGGTTTTCTTTGCCTTTGCAATCAGCTTGATCTTGCTGTTGTCTTTTTTGGCAGCCTCGATGGCTTCCATGGTAACGCCTGTAATGCCTATTGTAGGGATTTCTGCAGGCGGAACATATTTGTCAAATGCAAGAGCCATTAATATTGACAGCTTGTTTGCAACGTCGATACCCTCAACGTCTGCGGTAGGGTCAGCCTCTGCAAAGCCCTTTTCCTGCGCAACCTTTAATACTGTATCATAGTTAAGACCGTATTCGGTCATCTGAGTCAGTATATAGTTTGTGGTTCCGTTTAAGATGCCGAGAATTTCAATAAATTCGTTGGCGCCCAGAACCGTAGTCAGCGCATTTAAAATAGGAATGCCGCCGCCTACGCTTGCTTCAAATCTGAACTCAACGTTGTTTTTCTTTGCTGCAGCCATAAGCTTGTCATAGTTTGCAGCAACAGCAGCCTTGTTTGCCGTTACAACGTGCTTGCCGCTGTTTAAAGCTGAAAGCATAAATGTTGAAGCAGGCTCAATACCGCCGAGAAGCTCTATAACTATATCAATATCAGGGTCATTGAAAATTTCATCGGGGTCCTGAGTGAACTGATCCTTGGAAACCTTAATGCCTCTTTCTCTGGTGGTATCTCTTTCTAATATTTTAGTGATTCTTATGTCACACCCTGTGTTTTTCTCGATCTGCGCTCTGTTCATTTCAAGCACTTTGTAGGAGCCTGTACCGATATTACCAAGCCCCAGTAATCCAATATTTACTTTTTTCATATCTGTCCTCCGAATGTAAACAATATAATCTGATTATATAACAAAAAAAGCGTTTTGTCTTTAAAAATTTTTAAAAAAGTCTTTATACTGCAGCAAAGGTCTGCTATTATATTATTAATACTAGATTTGGAGAGATGAGATGGCAATTCATGTTGTAATGGTAAACCCGGAAATACCGCCCAATACGGGCAATGTGGCAAGAAGCTGCGCGGCGACAGGAGCAGTGCTTCATCTGGTGAAGCCGCTGGGATTTTCAATAGATGACAGGGCAGTTAAGAGAGCGGGACTTGATTACTGGCCGTATGTTAAACTGGAAGTTCATGAGAGCCTTGACGAGTTCCTTGAGCAGTATGCGGGTCATACCATGTATCTAGCCACCACCAGGGGTGAAACTGTATATTCAGATATAGAGTTCAAAGATGAGGATATGATACTTTTCGGCAGAGAAACAGCAGGCCTGCCGAAAGACTTTATAAATGAGAATAAGGAGAGAGCAATCAGAATACCTATGAGCGAGGATACCAGATTAAGATCACTAAATCTGTCAAACTCGGTCAACATCGTTTTGTTTGAAGCTCTCAGGCAGCTGGGATTTCCGCAGCTCAAATGACAATACAGGTGTACTTGCGCATTAATATGCAAAAGTACACTTTTTACATACCAACTGTGCCAAAAATATGATATAATGTCTTTGAGATTTTGTATTGTACAGCAGAATTGCTGCAGAGGTACGGTTATGAAACTGGGATATGATCTGACAATTGAACAGACGCAAAAGCTTGCTCTTACGCCGGAGCTTATACAGGCTATACAGATACTGCAGTTCAGCAATCAGGAGCTGGACAGCTATGTTCAGGAGCAGGTTCTCATAAACCCTGTAATAGAAACAGCCGGAGAGAAGCCTGCGGAGGAGTTTGAACTTCCTGACCCCGAGCGTGTGACTGATTCCTACAGAGGCGAATACCGCAGAGAAGAAAAACAGCAGTATCCGTATGAACAGCATGCGGCAAACGATGTCACTTTAGTAGAGCATCTGATGTTTCAGCTTCAGTTCGCGCCGCTTTGCGAGGCGAAGCGAAAGACCGGCAAATATATAATCGAGTCTCTTGACGACAACGGTTATCTGACCCAGAGCAGGCAGGAGCTTGCGGCAGGTCTTGGTCTGGAGCCAGGGGAGATAGAAAAGGTGCTTGATGTCATTCATACCTTTGACCCTGCGGGAGTCGGCGCAGAGGATTTGAGTGAATGTCTGATAGTGCAGCTTGCAGCGCAGGACAGACTGACAGAGCTCAAACAGAGAGTAATATCGGATTTTCTTGAGGATATGGCGTCAAACAGGCTTGCTGTAATAGCCAAGAAGCTGGGCGCAGACACAGAGCAGATACAAAAAATCGCAGACGAAATCAGAACTCTTGACCCCAAGCCGGGCAGAGCGTTTGCATCACAGGATGAAACCAGATATATAACTCCCGATGTGTTTGTCGAGAAAGAAGACGGGGAGTATCATGTTATAATAAATGAGGGAAGCGTGCCGCACCTTATGGTCAGCTCCTATTACAGACAGGTGCTGCGTGAGAGCGCAAACGACAGAAACCTTGCAGAGTACCTTAACGACAGAATAAATACAGCCAACTGGCTTATCAAAAGCATAGAGCAGAGAAAACAGACAATATATAATGTTGTGTCGGCGGTAGTCAGGCATCAGAGAGACTTCTTTGAATACGGCCCCAAACACATAAAACCAATGACACTGCGGCAGATAGCGGAGGACGTGGGAATACACGAATCAACTGTCAGCAGGTCAATTAACGGCAAATATATGCAGAGTCCAAGAGGCGTGTTTGAGATTAAGTATTTCTTTACAAGCGGAGTCAGCGCAGGCGGCGGAGAGGGTATGTCCTCAAATGCAGTCAAAAGCATTATTCGCGAGATGGTTGAAAAGGAGGACTCCAAAAAACCGTGCAGTGATCAGTATATGGCTGACCGCATGCAGGCAGACGGGATAAATATTTCAAGAAGAACAGTGGCAAAATACAGAGAGGAAATGGGAATACCGTCCTCTCAAAAACGAAAAAGATATTAAATGGTTTAAAAATTAAAGTTTAAATATATTAATTTTTTTAGGAGGATTAAATTAAAATGGCAATTAAAGTTGGTATCAGTGGTTTTGGTCGTATTTCAAGAGTTGTAATCCGTATTGCAATGAGTGAGCCGGATATAGAGATAGCCGGAATAAATATCCGTAATGCAGATTACGATTATCTTGTATACATGCTTAAATATGACTCAACTTTCGGAAGATTTCCGGGAGAGCTTGGAACATACGAAAACGGAATCACAATCAATGGCAGAAAAGTTCCTGTTTACAGTGAAAGCGATGCGGCAAACATTCCTTGGTCAGAGTGCGGCGCAGAATATATCATAGAAGGTACGGGAGCATACACAACAACAGAAAAAGCTATGGTTCACATCGAAAAGGGCGGAGCCAAGAAAGTTATAATTTCAGCGCCTGCAAAGGATGCCGAAACACCTACTTTCGTATACGGCGTAAACCATATGGAATACAAGCCTGAATACAACGTTGTATCAAACGCATCATGCACAACAAACTGCCTTGCGCCTCTGTCAAAGGTGCTTGAGGACAACTGGGGAATTGAAGAGGGACTTATGTCAACAATTCACGCGGCAACAGCAAAGCAGAAAGTTGTAGATGCAAGATCAATGAAAGACTGGAGAACAGGCAGAAGCGTGTTCAACAACATCATTCCTACAACTACAGGAGCTGCAAAGGCAGTAGCGCTTGTTATCCCGTCACTTAAGGGCAAGATGACAGGTATCGCATACAGAGTTCCTACTGCAGACGTATCGGTTGTTGACCTGAACGTAAGACTCAAAAAGCCTGCTACATACGAAGAAGTATGCGCCAAGGTTAAAGAAGCCTCAGAAACATATATGAAAGGCGTTATAGAATACGTTGACGATGAAGTAGTATCAAGCGATTTCATAGGCGATCCTTGCACTTCAATATTTGATGCAAGAGAGGGCTTCCAGCTCAACGAAAGAATGTTCAAGTTCATATCATTTTATGATAACGAATACGGTTATTCAAGCAAGATCGTTGAACTGATCAAGCATATGGCAAGCGTTGACAACAAATAGTGAGGAAATCAAAATGAAAAAAACAGTTAGAGATATTGATTTAAAAGGTAAAAAAGTCATAGTAAGATGTGACTTCAACGTACCTATTAAAGACGGAAATATAACTGACGATACAAGAATAACAGCGGCAGTCCCTACAATTGAATATCTTCTGGAGCAGGACTGCGCGGTTATACTGATGTCACATATGGGCAGACCTAAGGGAGAGCCTAAAATGGAATACACCCTGAAGCCTGTGGCAGACAGACTGGCAGAGGTGCTTGACCGTGAAATTAAATTTGTATCATCGCCTGCAGTGGTTGACGATGCGGTTTCAAAGGCGGCGGCAGACCTTAAATCCGGTCAGATTATGCTGCTCGAAAACGTGAGATTTGTAAAGGGTGAAACCGATAATGACCCTGAATTTGCAAAGAAGCTTGCATCACTTGCAGAAATCTTTGTAAACGATGCTTTCGGTACGGCTCACAGAGCTCATTCCTCGACAGCGGGAATTGCGCAGTTCCTGCCGTCAGTATCGGGCTTTCTTATCGAAAAGGAACTCAAATTCCTCGGAGCCGCAGTCGAAAATCCAAAGAGACCTTTTGCGGCCATTATGGGCGGAGCCAAGGTTGGCGACAAGCTGCCTGTAATAGAGAACCTGCTGACAAAGGTTGACACCCTTATAATCGGCGGCGGTATGGCATATACTTTCTTTAAGGCTATGGGATATGAAATCGGTCAGTCCATACTTGATGCAGCAAATATAGAGCTTGCAAAGGACCTTATGGCAAAGGCAGAGCAGGCGGGAGTAAAAATGCTGCTTCCTGTAGATGCGGTATGCGCAGACAGCTTTGCAGACGATGCGGCATATGACGTATATCCGAGAGAAAATATGCCTGCGGACAGACAGGGCCTTGACATAGGACCTGCTTCCGTGGAGCTTTTCAAAGCAGAGCTTCTGAAGGCTCAGACAATCGTTTGGAACGGCCCTATGGGCGTGTTTGAAATGCCGAATTTTGCAAAGGGTACCTTTGCAATAGCTGAGATACTGGCAGACTCAGATGCCGTTACGGTAATAGGCGGAGGCGACTCTGCCGCGGCTGTAGAGCAGGCAGGTCTTGCAGACAAAATGACACATATATCAACAGGCGGCGGAGCATCGCTTGAATTCCTTGAGGGCAAGGTGCTTCCGGGTATTGCGTGTCTTGATGATAAATAGGAGGCCGATATGAGAAAACCTTTAATAGCAGGCAACTGGAAGATGTACAAGACAACAGCAGAAGCCGTAAGCTTTGCAAAGAGATTTTCAGAGCTTTACAAGGCGGACGAAACCGATGTCAGAACAGCAATATGCGCGCCTTTTACACAGCTTGCGGCGCTTAAAACAGCCTTTGCCGGCACAGGCGTAATGCTGGGCGCACAGAACGTTCATTTTGCGGACGAGGGCGCATACACAGGAGAAATCTCGGTAAAACAGCTTGAGGAAATCGGCGTTGATTTCTGTATAGTGGGTCATTCCGAAAGAAGACAGTACTTTGCGGAGACAAACGAGACGGTAAACAGAAAA
Organism: uncultured Clostridia bacterium; assembly: GCA_934256595.1. Taxonomy (GTDB): domain Bacteria; phylum Bacillota; class Clostridia; order Peptostreptococcales; family Anaerovoracaceae; genus UMGS973. Next base: position 13,621 of record CAKQOW010000017.1, on the reverse strand, counting down.
CTGCACAAGCTCTTTGAAACAGACATCACCCCTATAATGTGCGTGGGCGAGGGTCTTGACGAAAGAGAAGCAGGACAGGAGCAGGCTATCGTAAGAGCCCAGCTTATAGAGGGGCTTGCAGAGCTTGAACCTGAGCAGGTTGCAAAGCTTGTCATAGCCTATGAGCCTGTATGGGCAATAGGCACAGGCAAAACAGCAACCCCTGCGCAGGCAGATGAGATGTGCGGCTTTATCAGAGAAGTTGTTTCAGAGGTGTATGATGACGATACAGCCTGCGAGGTTGTTATTCAGTACGGCGGCAGCGTCAAACCTGCCAATGCGGCTGAAATAATGAATATGGCGGAAATCGACGGAGCACTTGTAGGCGGGGCAAGCCTTGTGCCTGAGGACTTTATTCAGATTGTTGATTTCTGATTAAAAATGATTTTTGGAGGACAGATTAATGGCATTTATAGAAGATGTAATTGCAAGAGAGGTTTTAGACAGCAGAGGAAATCCTACAGTAGAGGTTGAGGTATATCTTGAGGACGGCACAATGGGAAGAGCCATAGTTCCGTCAGGCGCATCAACAGGTGTGCATGAAGCGGTTGAGCTCAGAGACGGCGACAGACTCAGATATCTCGGCAAGGGAACACTCAAGGCTGTAGAGAATGTAAACGATATAATCGCTGATGAAATTATAGGCTGGGACGTATTCGACCAGACAGGACTTGACAACTTCCTTATCGAGCTTGACGGAACTCCTAACAAGGGCAGGCTCGGAGCAAATGCGATACTGGGCGTATCAATGGCTGCAGCAAGAGCTGCGGCAGAGTCCCTTGGACTTCCGCTTTTCCAGTATCTCGGAGGAATAAACGGCAAGGTGCTTCCTACACCTATGATGAATATATTAAACGGCGGCTCACACGCAGACAACACTGTAGACATACAGGAATTTATGATAATGCCTGTAGGAGCTCCTGCATTCAGAGAAGCGCTTAGAATGGGCGCGGAGGTATTCCATAATCTCAAAAAAGTATTAAAAGACAAGGGTCTTAATACGGCAGTGGGAGATGAGGGTGGATTTGCACCGAACCTTTCAACCAACGAGGAGGCTATACAGGTTATTATCGAAGCAATCGAAAAAGCCGGCTACAAACCGGGAGATGATGTGAGAATAGCTCTTGACGTTGCGGCTTCGGAATTCTTTGATACCGAAAAGAATATATACAACCTTACAGGAGAGGGAGTATCAAGAACAGCAGAGGAAATGGTGGCGTACTACGAAATGCTGTGCGACAAATATCCTGTAATCTCAATAGAGGACGGACTTGCAGAGGACGACTGGGACGGCTGGAAGCTGCTGACCGAAAGACTGGGCGGCAGAATTCAGCTTGTAGGAGACGACCTGTTTGTAACAAATACGGCAAGACTTGAAGAGGGCATCAAAAAAGGCGTTGCAAACTCAATACTTATCAAGGTAAACCAGATAGGTACGCTTACAGAAACATTTGATGCAATAGAAATGGCCAAGAAAGCAGGCTATACTGCGGTAGTATCACACAGATCGGGAGAAACCGAGGATACAACCATAGCTGACATAGTTGTGGGACTTAATGCAGGACAGATTAAGACCGGTTCCCTTTCAAGAACAGACAGGATTGCCAAGTACAATCAGCTTCTGAGACTTGAGGAGCTTTTAGGAGACTCTGCGCAGTATGCAGGAAAGAATGCGTTTTACAACATTAAATAGGAATTAACCAATCAGGGTGCAGCCTTCAGAGATGGAGGCTGTATTTTATTGCAAATGTCAAGATCTCACGTAATTTCAATTATGAGATGAATTGACATACATTGTTTAAGTGATTTTCAGGCTAAAAGGAATGGCTTCAATTATCGGTATGTGTTATCATAGTATCAGGGATATACATTTGAAGATGGCGGGGTGAGGGAATTGGAGAAATCATATGGATCTCGCCTAAAGTGAGGAGAAACAATATGTCATATTTAGAAACTGTTCAAGAGCTTTTAGAAGCCAAAGAGGGTGAACATGTACAATTTAAGGAAGCTAAAAACCGGTTTGACTTTGGAGATGCGGCGAAGTGCTGCTGTGCCCTGGCGAATAATGGCGGCGGCAGGCTGGTATTTGGCATCACAGATAAAAGACCACGCAGGGTGGTTGGAAGTGCAGCTTTCAGTCAGCCGGAGCGTACCCGTATGGGTTTAATTGAGAAACTGCGGATCAATATTGATTTTCAGATTTTTGACTATGATGGGAAACGTGTTCTGGTCTTCGATGTCAAGAGCCGTCCAATCGGCTTGCCGGTACAATATGGTGGCATAGCATGGATTTATGAAGGTGATACGCTTAAATCAATGTCAGAGGATATGCGCCGTAATATATATGAAGAAACCGGAGGTGATTTCTCTGCGACAATTTGTACAGGAGCAACGGTTGAAGATCTGGACGAAACCGCGATTGAAAATTTCTGTACAAAGTGGATCGAAAAAAGTGGCAAGAAACAGCTTGCTGCGCTTTCAAAGCAGCAGCTTCTGCATGACTGCGGTGCGATTACAGATGAGGGAGTGACGTATGCAGCTTTAATTCTGTTTGGAAAGAACGCAGCGATCATTAAATATTTGCCGCAGGCTGAAATAATTTTTGAATATCGCTCCTCCGAAGCGTCGGGACCTGCCAATCAGAGAGAAGAATTTAAAGTCGGATTCTTTGCCTGCTATGACCGCGTGTGGGAACTTATCAATCTGCGGAACGACAAGCAGCACTATCAGGAGGGTTTCTTTGTGTTTGACATTGCGACTTTCAATGAGCGTGTTGTACGAGAAGCAATTCTGAATGCGGTGAGCCATAGAAACTATCAGTTTGGCGGCAGCATTTTTGTTAGACAGTTCCGTGACAGACTGGTTGTTGAAAGCCCGGGAGGACTTCCTTTCGGCATTACACTTGATAATATACTGGATCGCCAGTTGCCGCGCAATCGCCGCATTGCGGAAATCCTTTCACTTTGCGGTATGGTGGAACGCTCCGGTCAAGGTATGAACCTGATGTTTGAACTGAGCGTGCAGGAGGCAAAGCCGCTTCCGGACTTTACAGGAACAGATAACTTTTTCGTCAGCGTTACGCTGAACGGACTGATTCTTGATAAGGCAATGCTTTCTGTTATTAACCGGATTAGTGAAAGATGCGCAGAACTGCTGTCCACAGAGGATTTTCTTGTAATTGATGCATTGTACCATGAGCGACCGCTGAATGAAAAGATGCTGTCGCGGCTGAATCGGCTGATTGAGATGGGAATTGTTGAGCATATTGGGCGCAGGAAGTATGTTCTTGCAAGAAGCCTCTATGCGGCAACGGGAAAATCCGGCGTGCATACAAGACAGGTTGGCCTGGACAGAGAAACCAACAAGGAGCTGCTACTAAAGCATATTCGTAAAAACAATGAAGCTGGTACTCCGTTCAAAGAACTGCAGCAGATTCTGCCGGGACTCAGTCGAAATCAGATACGTGTTTTGATGAGAGAATTGAGTGAAAGCGGAAAAGTTTACTGTAAAGGAACAACGAGTGCCGCAAAATGGTTTACATCTGAATGACTCTAAAATATCAATACAACTTGGAACTAACTTGGAACTAACTTGGAACTAACTTGGAACTAACTTGCGTGTGAGTTTGAACTTATACGTTTTTACGCCCCTGTGAAAACAGGCTGAAAAAGCTGTTGAAGGGAAAATTTGAGAAATTATATTCTGTTTGTACAAGGATGCCGGAGATAAAACAAAGTGAATAAGGTTTAGAACAGTGTGTGTGAGATGCATATACTGTTCTTTTTTATATGTCTGCAAAAAAATATTGAATTTTTTACTATATCACAGATAAAGCACCAAAAAAGGGACAGGGGATATGCTATATTGAAAATATAGAAAAGGTTTGTGGCCGGAGTGAAAGGAGGAGTTTATGTATAAGATTTTATTAGCTTTTGCAGGTGTTGTTGGATTTTTTATCGGTTTGTTCGGCGAGGCTATGAAGAAGCTGTAACTGCTGCATGTACGGATATTGAGACAAATATACGATAATGCAGTACCGGGAGGAGCAGATTGCAGTTGTGCAAATAGTCTGAATAATGTATAATTAATACGGCAGACATATTGTGTTTTACGAGAGAGGGTACATTATGAACAGAGTGATTAAATTTATTTAAGCGGAACTTCAGGGCGGAGCAGGGATGTTCTGCCCTGGAGTTCTGCCCGGAATTATCCGTTATATATAAGGACAAAACAGTGTCGCAATTACAGGCAGATTGAAGTATAAACGCCGGACTGCCGGGGTCGTTCGGTCTGCCGAAACAGTTCTGCAGGCAGTCATCAGAACTGTAAAATTATGATATAATTTGGCAAATAGACATATTATGTCTATACATTTCTGGTATATTGGATTTACAGTTAGAGAAATGTAAGGAAGCCGGTGTGCATATTGGATAAAAAAGTAGGAAGAATATTAGATCTGTACAATCGCTTTACAAATGGAGAAATCCTGGTTAAGGCGGAAGAAGCGGCAAGATATGACGTGAACGAAAGATCAATTCAAAGAGATATTGACGATATAAGGGCCTATCTGGCAAATGACTACGGTTCAGGGAGAGATATTATATATGACAGAAACCAGAAAGGTTATGTTTTGATCCGGAATGCAGGGAATACGCTTACCAACAGCGAGATCCTGGCAGTATGCAAGATCCTTCTGGAAAGCAGGTCAATGATGAAAGATGAAATGTATCCCATTATTGATAAGCTTCTGCAGTGCTGTGTTCCATGTGAGAATTACAGACAGGTGGCGGATCTCATAAGCAATGAAAAATTTCATTATCTGGAGCCGCATCACGGCAGAAACTTTATAAATGATATGTGGGATATCAGCAGCGCGGTGTATGAACACAGGCTGATGAGAATACGTTATCAGAAGCTAAAAGAGAAGGATAACGTCATGAGGCTGATACAGCCTGTGGGAATAATGTTTTCCGAGTATTATTTTTACCTGTGCGCATATATTTCCGCAAGCGAAGATATGCCGGATGTCCCGAACAGAGCTTTCCCGACCATATACAGAATTGACCGGATTGAGGAATTTGAAGTTTTAGATGAACATTTTCATGTTCCTTATGCGGAGCGCTTTCAGGAAGGTGAATTTCGAAAAAGAATCCAGTTCATGTTTGGCGGAGAATTAAGAACCGTTATATTCAGATACAAAGGTATCAGCATAGAATCTGTTCTTGACCGCTTCCCTACTGCAGAAATAATAGAGCATGATGACAGCGGATGGACGGTTAAGGTGGAGGTCTACGGAAACGGTGTTGAAATATGGCTTAGAGGCCAGGGTGATAATGTGGAAATTATAGAAGGAGGTATATGATGTCTGACAATGAATTTATGAATTATATGGGATACCGCTATACTGCAGTCGAAAATAAAGTAGAGGAATGTCTTTCTGCAGCAAGAAGAGGCGAGACTTCGGTTACAATTGATGCAGACGATCTGACTGACAGTGAGGTTGAATACCTGAAAAAGGAGCTTGAGCGCAGACTCAATAACGGATCCTATTAAATACAGGAATATATTCAAAGAGGGTTTTGTAAACGTGCCTCAGACTTTCCTTGGGGGAGGAGGGTTTGAGGCAAGGTGTTGTTTTTGGTAAAATACACCGAAAAAGGTACGAAGGCTGTGAGATAATAAATAAGAAGTACCGGTGGGGTAAGTTGATGTTGTTAAAATTATCTGAATAATGTATAATAGATGCAGTAAATGTATTGTGTTTACAAGAGGGTATAATTATGAATAATGTGAGTAAATATGTTTAGATATAACTTCAAGGCGGAGCAGAGATGTTTTGTCTTGGAGTTTTTTTGAATAGGCAGATACTATATTGTTTTTTATTGAAATCATGGTGGAGAGAAACAAATAATAACAGATGATAAATATAGCGAGAACGAAACTAAAGAATTATAGTCTGTTTGGATAATGATGATGGAGATAAAACGAAGTGAATAAGATTTGGAACACTGTATGTGAGATGTATATAATGTTCTTTTTTGTCCGGGCTGCAAAATATTATTTTTTTACGAAACTACAGATAAAGCACCAAAAAAGGGACAGGGGCTATGCTATATTAAATATATAGATAAGGTTTGCATTTGAAGTGAGGGGAGGTTGATGTTTAAGCTTTTGCCGGATATTACAGGTATTGTGTTTTTTATAGGGATTATTGGCGAGGCTATGAAGAGGTTATAACAGTGGATGTTGTGTTTTATATAGGAGGAAATGTGATGGCAAATAGTTTATCAGGATTTACGGGCTTATATTCATTATCTAAGACATTAAGATTTGAACTCAGACCTGTAGGCAAAACAAAAGAAAATATGAAAATTAAGGGCTTGCTTTCGGAAGACGAGCATCGTGCCAAAAGCTACAAGCAGGTAAAGAAAATAGCGGATGATTACCACAGAAAATTTATAGAAAATGCTTTAAAGAATGTTCACCTTGAAGGTGTTGAAGAATATGCCGAGCTGTATTGCAAGAGAAATAAAACTGAAAAAGAAAGAAAAGAAATAGATAAGGCGGCAGATAATTTAAGAAAACAGGTTATAAAGTTTATGACCACAAGAGATGAGTTCAAAAAACTTGGAAAAAAAGATTTCATAGAAGAAATGTTGCCGGAGTTTGTTGATAGTGAGGAAAAAAAGAAGCTGATTAAGGAATTTAAAGGCTTTACAACATATTTTGGAGGATTCTTCGAAAACAGAAATAATATGTATTCAGCTGAGAAGAAGTCAACATCAATAGGATATAGAGTTATAGATCAGAATTTGCCTAAATACATAGACAATGTAAACGCTCTGAAAAAAATACTTGAGGTAAATCCCGGCAATATGATAGAAAACATAGAGAATGATTTTATGGACATGCTGGAGGGCAAGGCATTAAATGAATTTATATCTTTAGACAATTACAGCTATTTTATAACCCAGTCAGGAATTGATAAATATAATACGGTTATTGGCGGTAGATCCTGCGATGAAAGGACAAGAATTAAAGGAATTAATGAATATGTTAACCTTTATAATCAGAAGGCAGATAAAAAAATCGGAATATTGAAGCCTCTGTATAAGCAAATACTATCTGATAAAGATTCGAAATCATTTTTACCGGAAAGCTTTGAAAGAGATAATGAACTGCTAAATGCTATAGAATTATTCAATGCAGGCCAAAAAGAAAACATTGAAAGTATCAAAGGGCTTTTTGAGCAATTAAGCGAATATGAAGCAGATCATATTTATGTAAAAGACATATTTTTGAGCGAAATATCCAACGAGTTATTCAGTGAATGGGGATATATAAAGGGTAGACTGGAAGATAAATATGATGAGGAGTATACAGGCAAAAAGAAAGCTAATACGGAGAAATATATCGAAGAAAGAAAAAAATACTTCAAAAACAAAAGAAGCTATTCACTTTCAGAGCTTGATGCTGTTCTTGAAAACAATGCTGTTACTTCTTATTTTAGCGGTGAACAGCTAAAACAGGCTATTATTAATATGGCTGATTCATATAAAGATATAGAGGATCTTGTAAACACTGACTATCCGTCAGACAGAAAGCTGCAAAAGGATAAAGAGAGTACCAAGCTTATTAAAGGCTATCTCGATGCCTGCAAAGATTTTGGCAGATTTATTCAGCCACTATTGGGTGACGGTAAAGAAAGCGAAAAAGATGCAGCTTTTTATGGTAAATTTACGCCTGCATGGGAAGCTTTTGACAGCATAACCCCTTTGTATAATAAAGTAAGAAACTATATGACTAAAAAGCCGTACTCAACGGAGAAAATAAAACTTACATTTAATGTGCCAACCTTTTTAGATGGATGGGCTTTAAGACAGGAGAACACTAATAAAGGTATTATATTCAAAGATAATGAATTTTTCTATTTAGGTATTATTGATAAAAGCTTGAAGGGTGGAATTAAAGAAAATAAGAAACCTGAAGCTGAGGGAGATATACTTCTAAAAATGAAATATCTTCAGGCTGCTGATCCACAAAAAGATGTGCAAAACCTGATGGTTATTGATGGAGTAACTGTAAAAAAGAATGGCAGAAAAGATGATAATGGAGAAAATGTTGTTTTAGAACAACTTAAAAACACATATCTGCCTAAGGATATCAATGAAATACGTAAAAAAAGATCATATTCCAAAACAAGTGAAAATTTTAATAAAAGTGATTTGAATAAATTTATCGATTACTACAAGGAAAGAACGATTGAATATTTTAGTGACTATGAATTTGAATTTAAGCCATCGAAAGAGTATAAAGACTTTGGTGAGTTTACAGATCATATAAATGAACAGGCATATCAGATTAGCTTTGAAAGCGTATCGAGAAAGTATATAGATGAACTAGTTGATGAGGGCAAGTTGTATCTGTTTAAGATATGGAATAAGGATTTTTCTCCATACAGCAAAGGAACCCCTAACCTGCATACGCTTTACTGGAAGATGCTTTTTGATGAGAGAAATCTTAGAGATGTGGTATATAAGCTGAATGGTGAGGCGGAAGTGTTCTTTAGAAAAGCCGGTATAGATGAAAAGGATATAATAAAGCATGAGGCAAACAAGCCAATTGAAAACAAAAATAAACTGAATGATAAAAAAGAAAGTGTTTTTGATTATGAGCTTATTAAAGACCGCAGATATACCGTTGATAAATTTCAGTTTCATGTGCCGATTACATTGAACTTTAAAGCTCTAGGCAGGGACAATATTGACAGATATGCAAGAGAATATATAAAAGAGGCTAAGGATTTGCATATAATCGGCATAGACAGAGGTGAGAGACATCTGCTGTATCTTACTGTAATTGATATGGATGGAAATATCAAAGAGCAGTATTCATTGAATGAGATAGTCAATGAGTATAATGGAAAAGAGCACCATATAAACTATCACGATCTGCTTGATAAACGTGAAAAGGAAATGGAGCGTGCAAAAAAAGAATGGCAGACCATAGAAAGTATAAAGGAGCTTAAAGAGGGATATATCAGTCAGGTTATATATAAGATTTCGCAACTTATGATTAAATATAATGCGATACTGGTTTTGGAGAACTTAAACGAGGGATTTATAAACGGTCGTAAAAAAGTTGGAAAACAGGTATATCAGAAATTTGAAAAGATGATGATTGATAAACTCAGTTTTCTTGTTGATAAAAAGCTTGATCCAGAAGAAAACGGTGGTCTGCTGAAGCCATATCAGCTTGTAAATGAGTTTAAAGGGTTTAAACAACTAGGTAAGCAAAGCGGTATGATATTTTATATTCCGGCATGGAATACAAGCAATATAGATCCTTGCACAGGGTTTGTTAATCTCTTTGAGCGTAAACATCTTAAATACAGCAGCGTTAATGCAGCAGTGGATTTCTGGAGTAAATTTGAGTCTATTGCGTATGATGACAAGGGAGAATATTTTAAATTCAGTTTTGATTACGGCAGATTTACAGGCAGGGCAGAGGGAACAAAGACTGATTGGACAGTATGCTCTGTGGGTGAGAGGATTGTCAACTTCAGAAATCCTGATAACAACAGCCAGTGGGATAGTAAAACTGTTGATCCTACAGCCGAAATTATAGAGCTTTGCAGGGAGTATGACATTGACTGTAAATCCGAAGATTTAAAAACAGAATTTGTATCAGTTAAGGATAGAAGATTCCATGAAGAACTGCTTAGACTTTTCAGATTGATATTACAGATGCGTAATAGTGTAACCGGCACAGAGATTGACTATATGATTTCGCCTGTAGCAAATGCTGAAGGTGTATTCTATGACAGCAGGAATTGCAAAAAAAATCTGCCTGAAAACGCAGATGCTAACGGCGCATATAATATAGCGAGAAAGGGGTTATGGATAATTAACAGAATAAAGGAAACCAAAGAAGCAGAACTCATGAATATAAGCAATAAAGAATGGATGAACTTCGCGCAGAAGAACATACTCAGATAAATGGAAGAACTTATAAGAATTACGCTGCTGAATGATTTTATCTATTGTCCTGTCTCCATATATTTTCACAACTTATATGGGAGCATGGATACAATGATATATCAGGGCAGCAAACAGCTTGATGGCAAAGCTGCACATAAAACTGTAGACGCACAAAGTGCGTCTACCAGTAAAAATATAGTTACAGGCCTTGATGTATTTTCAGAAAAGTATGGCCTTGTGGGAAAAATAGATTATTACGATTTGGGCAGTATGACGCTTGTTGAGCGTAAGAAAAAAATCAAAACTGTTTATGATGGATATATTTTTCAGCTGTATGGTCAGTATTTTTCAATGATTGAGATGGGCTATAAAGTTGACAGACTGGAACTATATAGTATGGACGATAACAAAAAATATAAAGTTTTATTGCCCGAAGATGACTCTGAAATGCTGCTGAAATTTGAAAAGGTAATAGAAGATATAAATGCATTTGATATCGAGAAGTTTTCGCAAAGGAACAGGGATAAATGTCTGAACTGCATTTATGAACCTGCGTGTGATAGGAGCCTGATATGATAGATAATAAGGATTTTGAGTTCAAACAGATCTTATTTCTGTTTGCAGCAGAGGGTGATAAATTATCTTTCAGAAACGATAACATTCTGATTATGGACAGGCAGGGAAAGATTAAACACCAATCGACCTGCTACAGATTGTTTTTGTTATGTGTTGTAGGGCATATTACAATTACCAGCGGGCTTATTCAGAGAGCAAAAAAATTTGGTTTTTCAATATGCCTGTTTACAACAACAATGAGACTTTATACTTTTATAGACGGCGGAATGGAAGGAAATACTCTACTTCATAAATACCAGTATGAATATGAAGGGCTTGCAATAGGACAAGCAATTGTGAAGAACAAAATATACAATCAGCGAGCAGCCCTGAATTCAATAAGAAACAAGACGGTTGAGTGCAAAAACGCAATTGCAAGACTTGATGAACATATATCAAAACTTGACAGTCAGGAATTTAAACTGAAACAACTGCTTGGAATTGAGGGCTCTGCGGCAAGAACATACTTTAAATGTATATTCGACAATGAAGAATGGAGAGGCAGACAGCCAAGAGTAAAAGCAGATTATCTTAACAGCACGCTAGACATAGGGTATACCATATTGTTTAACTTTATAGAAGCCCTTCTCAGGATTTATGGTTTTGATATTTACAAAGGCATTTTGCATAGAGCATTTTATATGCGGAAATCTTTAGTGTGTGATCTGGTGGAGCCAATAAGACCTGTTATTGATTTACAGATAAGAAAATCCATAAACCTTTATCAGTTTAAAGAAGAAGATTTTCAGATGTATAACAGGCGATATGAATTGAAGTGGAAAAAATCACCGGAGTATACTTCCGTATTATTAAAACCATTGCTTGAATACAAAAATGATATATTCCTTTATATAAGAGATTATTATAGAGCATTTATGAAACACAAAAATGCAGATGAATTTCCTGTTTTTAAAATATAATTGGGAGATGCGTTATGCTGTTAGTGAGTTATGATATTTCTGATGATAAGCTAAGAACACATTTTGCAAAATTTTTATCTAAATATGGGTATAGGCTTCAGTATTCGATATTTGAAATAAGCAACAGCCCTAAAATCCTTGAAAATGTAAAGTCGGAGATAGAAAACAGGTTTAAAAAGAAATTTGGGCAAAGTGACAGTGTTATTATATTTCAGTTGTCAAACAGCTGCAAAATAACAAGGTATGGATATGCCAGAAATGATGAGAAAGATTGCATTATAATAAAGTGATAATTGTAAACCTGAGTCTTTATGCTATAATTAACTTAAGAAAGGTCTTTAAATTAGATGAAAATTGTTGTCAGGACACAAATTTATATGTATAACAGGGTCGTAATTTGTAAGAAATCCGAAATAAGGATTTAAAGACCTTGAATAATTTCTACTGTTGTAGATTATAAGGGTTATATTGTTCTGGGCAGATTTAAAGACCTTGAATAATTTCTACTGTTGTAGATACCTATTTTTATTTTTCCACACCTCATTTAAAGACCTTGAATAATTTCTACTGTTGTAGATGCGGTACTACTATTGATTTTACCGATATTTAAAGACCTTGAATAATTTCTACTGTTGTAGATCGTTACGGAAGTGCTCTTGCCGTGCTGATTTAAAGACCTTGAATAATTTCTACTGTTGTAGATGCTGATAATCAGAATTCTGCTCGTGAGATTTAAAGACCTTGAATAATTTCTACTGTTGTAGATCGGATTTTAATTCAATATCGTTTTTATCATTTAAAGACCTTGAATAATTTCTACTGTTGTAGATCTAATATACGCAGGGAACACGACAGGATTTAAAGACCTTGAATAATTTCTACTGTTGTAGATGGAATATCAGATTACCAATCATTTGGACATTTAAAGACCTTGAATAATTTCTACTGTTGTAGATATCACATTCACTTCCTTTCCTTATTTATTTAAAGACCTTGAATAATTTCTACTGTTGTAGATAAGCAAATCTGCTGTTTGCATTTCTAATTTAAAGACCTTGAATAATTTCTACTGTTGTAGATATTAGTGACTCAAAATCAGCGTTTAAAATTTAAAGACCTTAGATAATTTCTACTGTTGTAGATCATAAAATTGAAAATTAAGTTATTATATTTAAAGACCTTAGATAATTTCTACTGTTGTAGATATCTTCTTAATTCCGCAGGTGTCATTATTTAAAGACCTTAGATAATTTCTACTGTTGTAGATATTTCGCTTTCGCTACTTCTCCTGCCATTTAAAGACCTTAGATGATTTCTACTGTTGTAGATATCACATTCACTTCCTTTCCTTATTTATTTAAAGACCTTGAATAATTTCTACTGTTGTAGATATTAGTGACTCAAAATCAGCGTTTAAAATTTAAAGACCTTAGATAATTTCTACTGTTGTAGATCATAAAATTGAAAATTAAGTTATTATATTTAAAGACCTTAGATAATTTCTACTGTTGTAGATATCTTCTTAATTCCGCAGGTGTCATTATTTAAAGACCTTAGATAATTTCTACTGTTGTAGATATTTCGCTTTCGCTACTTCTCCTGCCATTTAAAGACCTTAGATAATTTCTACTGTTGTAGATAGAGCCTTTATTTGCTTCTCTAAGCCATTTAAAGACCTTAGATAATTTCTACTGTTGTAGATTTGTGATAATCATTGGCAGCCCTGATCTATTTAAAGACCTTAGATAATTTCTACTGTTGTAGATGAAGAACCTGACCTTTTGCCACCTCTTAATTTAAAGACCTTAGATAATTTCTACTGTTGTAGATGATCGGTGTCAGTTGGCACAATTACATCATTTAAAAACCTTGAATAATTTCTACTGTTGTAGATTTGATGTGTGTTGTGAAACTTTGAGCATTTAAAGACCTTGAATAATTTCTACTGTTGTAGATTCCAAAGTAGCAGTGCTGCCTATCTCATTTAAAGACCTTGAATAATTTCTACTGTTGTAGATTTGATGTGTGTTGTGAAACTTTGAGCATTTAAAGACCTTGAATAATTTC
>CAKQOW010000016.1 GCA_934256595.1 uncultured Clostridia bacterium | reverse complement strand
ATTTTATCACAATATATTTGTTTCTATCAAGGGTTTCTTCCGCCTTAAATGATATATGAAGCTTTGGATATTTATCGGCAAAGTATTTCCTGTTGCAGCCGCTGTGTCCTGCGGCATTTGATATGTCCTGAGGATTGCAAAGAACGGATATACTGCCCTCAGAGTCTGTAAGCTGCTTTTCTATTTCATCGCGCGCGATAGAGCTTTCGACAAGCTGCCTGAAAGCAGGGTGATAGGTACCGCCGGTAATGGCTCCGTCCTCATTTATTATATCGGTTGATTTGAGTCCCACCCTTATTATATTTATTCCCGCAGCATCGAGAATTCTGTACATTTCCTTTGTTACAGCTACGGCCTCATCAAGTGTAAGAGGGGTGTATTCTCCCCGCCGATACATTTCCAGAAGCTCCGTATCTTCGATTATTATCGTCGGATAAAGCCTTGCTATTTCAGGGGCTATTTTTACTGTCTCGCGGGCTGAATATATGCAGCTTTCCAGGCTGTCGCTGGGAAGCCCTATCATAAGCTGTATGCCCAGAGTGAAGCCGTATTCCTTAATAAGCCTGCATGCGTCATATACAGCGGCGGCGCTGTGTCCTCTGTTTGATTTTTCAAGCACGGCGTCATCAAATGACTGAACTCCAAGCTCTATGACATCTACGGAATACTTTTTCAGATTGTCAAGTATTTCTTCGTCAATGTAGTCGGGTCTTGTGGACATATGTATTTTGTCTATTATGCCGCGCTGTTTATATTCGTAAGCTATGGCAAGAAATCTGCTTTGCTCCTCAATGGGTATACCTGTAAAGCTGCCTCCGAAAAACGACAGCTCTATTGTTTCCATATTCATATCACTCAGCGTTGAAAGATATGTTTTAATTGTATTTCTTACGTCTTCCTCTGTGACATCGCCCTGCCTTGCCGTTATTTTTTTCTGATTGCAGAAAACACAGTCGTTGGGGCAGCCGCGATGGCTTATGAAGATAGGTATTATTGCGTGTTTTTTCATATGATTGAGCCTATGTCCTCCAGTGGATAATCAAAGTATTTTATATTAAGGCCTCTGCTTTCAATAAAGGCCTGTATTTCATCATAATCGGGGTGGGCGGATATATCGCCGTTGAATATTATTTCATTTCCGATGCGGCCGCAGGTGCCTCCAATGAAGCCGTATTCAAAGCCTCTGAGCAATATGTGTCCGGGTCTTATGAGCAGCGCGTCAAGGTATGGCGAGACAGCCTTGAAGATGCCCCTGTCAGATGTGATTACAGAGGTTTTGTCTATTACTGCAGTATTGCATTTGGTATAGCCCTGCTTCACATCAATTATGCTCATTCCCTTTGACACTGCGGCATCAAGCAGGCGCTTTGAGGTATGCGCCGTGTTGTGTATGAAATATCTGCCGGTGCAGGCGGCGTTAAAGGCTATGTCGCCGGGATAGCTGTATCCGATTTCCTGCGGATTTGCGTGAATTACCTCATCACCAAGTCTGCACATATATATGTCGGCATGGGAGGCAATCTGAGGATAAACCAGGTCTGTTGCATGAACGATATGAACCTCATCTAATGTATTAAGATATTCTTTAAGGGGCTTACCCGCATTTTCGGATATGTATATCAAATCAAAATCACCTCCTGCATTATCTATTATACATTATATCTGTAGAAAAACCATATGATTTGTAGTATACTATAAATTCAGACAGGCAGAATATATAGAATGTATCGGGGGAAATATTATGGTTAATATAGGTAATGAATGGGACAGAATCTTAGACGGAGAGTTTGATAAGGAATATTATCAGAAGCTCAGACAGTTTCTGATAAGCGAATACAAATCGAGAAGAATATATCCCAATATGTATGATATATTCAATGCTCTTAAATATACGTCATACAGTGATGTAAAGGCTGTCATACTGGGACAGGACCCTTATCACCAGCCGGGGCAGGCTCACGGTCTTTGTTTTTCAGTTAAAAAAGGAGTCAGAATACCGCCGTCCCTTGTGAATATATATAAGGAGCTGGAAAATGACACAGGCATTAAACCGCCGTCTCACGGCTGCCTTACCGACTGGGCGGAAAACGGTGTGATGCTTCTCAATGCAACGCTGACCGTAAGAGAGGGTCAGCCTATGTCGCATGCAGGCAGAGGCTGGGAGATTTTCACAGACCATGTGATAGAGCTTCTCAACGAAAGAGAGAAGCCTATGGTTTTCATACTTTGGGGAAACAATGCCAGAGCAAAGAAAAAAATGATAACAAATCCCGCGCATCTTGTGCTGGAGGGAGCCCACCCAAGCCCTCTCGGAGCGCACAGAGGCTTCTGGGACGGCAGATATTTTACAAAGACCAACGAATTTCTCAAGGCAAACGGCATAGAGGAAATCGACTGGTCAATTAAAGAACAGCAGGAGGATTTATTAAAATGAGTATCGGACTTATTGTTGTAATCGGGATTGTGGCTATACTGGTTATCTGGTTTATAGCTATGTACAACGGATTTGTAAAAATCAAAAACAGAGTTGATGAGGCATTTGCCACTATTGATGTATATCTCAAGAAAAGATATGACCTTATACCTAATCTTGTTGAAACAGTCAAGGGCTATGCGGCTCACGAGTCAGGCACTCTCGAAAAAGTGGTGCAGGCAAGAAATATGGCGCAGTCGGCAAGGAGCGATCAGGAGAAAATCGCAGCCGACAATATGCTTTCGGGAACTCTTAAATCTCTGTTTGCAGTGGCAGAAGGGTATCCTGATCTCAAGGCAAATACAAATTTCATAGATCTTCAGAATCAGCTTAAGGCTATTGAAGAGGATATAGCCAATGCAAGGAAGTACTACAATGCGGTTGTAAGAGAGTTTAACACCAAAAGAGAAGTGTTTCCTTCAAATATTATTGCAGGAATGTTCGGATTTAAGGCAAGACCTCTTTATGAAGTTGAAACCGCAGAAGAAAGACAGAATGTTAAGGTACAGTTTTAGCAGGTAGTAAAATGAAAAAGATATGCAGCAGAATTTTAATTGTATTTATTCTTGCCTCGGTTTTTATGACGTGCTTTGCGGCTGTCAGTTATGCGGACAGCGCTTATACCACAGAAGAATACAATGTCAATGTTAATGTTGATGAAAGCAACAGCTGTATAATAACGGAGACTATTACGGTTCATTTTCCGTCATCACAGCACGGCATATTCAGATATATACCGACAGACGGAGTAAAAATCGACAGGGTGAGAGTTGAGGACTGCGAATACGAAGTCTATGTTGAAAACGGCAATAAGGTTATAAAGATTGGAAGCGAGGATCTGGAGCTTAGAGGCAGCAATACCTACAGAATATCCTACAGAATGAGGGTGTTTGATGACAAGGATACTTCAAAGGATTTCTTTTATCTGGACCTGATACCTACAGGCTGGGACAGTCCGATAGACAAGGCTTCCTGCACTATAAATATGCCTAAGAGCTTTAATGACAATAAACTGCAGGTTTACAGCGGTACCTACGGCGATGACTCAAATAACAAGACTTCCTGCAGGACTGACGGCAATACCATAACAGTGACTGCGGCAGGACTTAAAGCCTACGAAGGTGTAACGGTTCGCATGGATTTAAACGAGGGCTACTGGGTAGACCCTATAAACTACGACTACATGAAGTGGATAATTCCGTTTGCTTTAGTTCTGGTTCCGCTTATTATGATTGCTTTGTGGGCAGCTTTCGGAAGAGATCCAAAGGTGGTAGAGACGGTTGAGTTTTATCCGCCGGAAAAAATGACTCCTGCGGAAATCGGATATATTATTGATGGAACTATCGACCAGAAAGATATGACCTCAATGATAATGTACTATGCCGACAGGGGATATCTCAAGGTGACAGAGTACAAAAAGAACAAGATAATGCTGACTAAGCTGCGGGACATTGAAGAAACCGAAAAGTCCTTTGCAAAGACAATGTTTGAGGGTCTGTTTGCAAAATCTGATGAGGTTAAGCTTGATGATTTGGGCGAGGAATTCGGTGAGAAATATCTTACCGCCAGAGAGCAGCTTGCAGATTATTATAAGGTTAAGGACAGAAAGCTGTTTACTGTCAGATCCAAGGTGTTCAGAGTAGCAGGCAATTTCATAATGTGTCTGCCTGCGGTAATTGCCGTAATATGCGCAGCCTTTTACGGGCTTAAAATGATACTTTCACTTGTTGCCGTACCCGCAGGGCTTCTGATAATCGGCGGCGGGCTTATTATCACCTGCAGCTTTGACCGTATGTATGTACTGTCAAATGGCAAAAAAGCAGCGAGATATCTGACAGGCTTTATACTGTTTCTGGCAGGCGCAGGCATCGGCGCGGGCTTTGTATGGTATATGGTAAGTATGGCTTACGGAACAGGTGTGTTTGTATCTACGATTGTGACGCTCATACCTGTAATGCTTATGAAAGCGAGAACGGAAAAATCAGCGCAGTGGCTGGGCAGGATACTGGGACTCAAGAGATTTATAAAGTCGGCGGAGCTTCCGAGGCTTGAAAAGCTGGTCTATGAAAATCCCGACTATTTCTATAACATACTGCCGTATGCATATGTTATGGCGCTGTCTGACAAATGGGCGAAGAATTTCAACAGGATAGATATAAAGGCGCCGGAATGGTACAGCAGCAGTACGGGTGATGTTTTATTCAATGTATGGATGTTTAATTCACTTATGAGAAACTCCTGCAATGCGGCGGCAAATCATATTGTATCCACTATGCCCGATTCGGGAGGCGGAGCGGATTTCAGCAGCTTCAGCGGCGGAGGCGGCTTCTCGGGAGGCGGCTTCGGCGGCGGAGGCGGCGGGGCATGGTAACATAAGACATATATATATAAAGGCTTTTCAGAGGTGTCTGTATCTGCTGAAAAGCCTTTTTTATCTGTTTTTATTTGCCGGAAGGGATCTGGGAGTACATCTCAGACGGTGCCTGTGAAAGACTGCTGCTGCTGTCGGGATTACCCTTGAGACTGAAAATTATAACGCTTATAATTATTACTATGCCTCCGACAAAGGTGCCTGTATCCGGAACCTCACGGAGCAGTATGAGAGCTATTATTGTGGCAATCAGAGGATTGATAAACAGATAGTTTGTAACTTCACTGGTGCGCTCTGTAAGAGAAATTGATTTGCTCCACAGATAATATGCAAGTGCGCTCGGGAACACTCCCAGATATACCGCCGCCATATTCGCGCCTGCCGTCGCTGCCGCAACCTCGTGAATTGTGCCCGGAAGAAAACCAAGCATTTCAATTGCGCCAAATACTGCGCTCCATGTTGCTATTTCCATGGCAGTATAGCCTTTTTCTGTGAGCATGCGGTTAAGCACATTGTATGCCGCAAATACCAGCGCGCACAGGAACATCCACAGGATACCTATGTCTATTGAGAAGGCCTCGCTGCCTGCGCCGAATATGTTGTTCCAGAACAGCAGAAGCACAACGCCTGCGAAGGCAGTTACTATGGTTATCCAGCCTATGCCGTTTATTCTTTCTTTGTAGAGCCTGTATACGGCAATTGACGTCATAATAGGAACTGTCGCGCATATGATGCTGCCCTCAGAAGATGAGAGGGTTTCAAGTCCCAGGTTAAAAAATATGAAATATACCGAATAGCCTGTTGCTCCGGATATAAGAAACCAGCCGCAGTCTTTAATGCTGAAAGGTTTGCGCATACCTGTAAAAGCTCCGATGATGAGGAGTATTCCGGCGGCAAACACGCAGCGGATAAGTCCCAGATTAAATGATGAGATCTGATCTCCGATTACTCTTGTGAACGGAAATCCCGAACCCCACAAAAGGACTGTAACGAATGCAAAAATATTTACTTTAAGTCTGTTGCTCATTATGTACCTCTAAGTATTATAGATTTTTTCAAGCCAGTATATTTTAACACAATAATATCTGTGAGGCAATAAGAATAAGGTCTGATATATACAGGACAAATACAGTCAGGACAATATTCTATGCGGCTTTGTGCAAAGAATATTTGAAATACATGCCGGCACAGTATATAATAAATGTATCTGTGCAAAAGGAGATTTGTGTATGAAACCGGGCAAATACAGGCATTATAAAGGCAAGGAGTACGAGCTTCTGTTTACTGCCGTTCATTCGGAAACGCTGGAGCCTATGGCTGTTTACAGAGCGCTTTACGGTGATATGAAAGTCTGGGTCAGACCGCTGTCTATGTGGGACGAGGACGTCTGCACCGAAAACGGCACAGTCAAAAGGTTTACATATATAGATTAGAGGTGTGATTATGAAAAAAATGCTTATTGTTGTAGATTATCAGAAAGACTTTGTAGACGGAGCGCTGGGATTTGACGGCGCCGAGAAATTTGAGAGACCCATTGCGGACAAAATAACAGAATACAGAAGCAGGGGCGACGAGATTGTATTTACCTTTGATACACACGGCGAGGCGTATATGACTACAGAGGAGGGACGCAACCTGCCTGTAATGCACTGCCTTGAGGGAAGCGACGGCTGGCAGCTTTACGGCTGTATAGGAGAGCTGATAGCCCCTGATGATATGTGCTTTACCAAGAATACCTTTGGTTCCGCGGAGCTGTTTGATTATCTCAGAGGCAGAGAATACGAGAGCATAGAGCTTGTCGGTCTTGTATCAAACATATGCGTGTTTGCAAATGCGGTTATTGCCAAGACCGCTTTGCCTGATGTGCCGATTATTGTTGATTCCCTGTGCACAGGCTCTTTTGACAGTGAGCTTAATGAGAAATGTTTTGATGTGATGGAGGGAATTCATATCAGAGTGCTTAACAGAAAGGAGCAGGGCAATGCAGAAAGTTAAGCTGGTACCTGATGCGCCGTTTGCCACAAGGCTTGATATAGATGTATATACTCTTGACGGAGGCAGTGAGAAGAAACGGTGCAGCATTACGGCAGAGTTTGCAAGAGGCGATATTGAGGAACTCAAAAAACAGGGTATGGAACTTTGCGGGGCGCTGGACTATTACAGAAGCTGGATATATGATGTTGTAAGGTATCATATACTCGATGAGTGGGAGGCCGTATCAGGTCTTGATGAAACTGTGAATATAATATCTGAAAAGATAAAAGATAAATTTTAAAGCTGGAGGAAATATGGAACTTAAATATAAGGCGAAGAATGTATACAAAGAGGGAACAGATAAGGAGCAGATAAACAGCTTCTGCGAGGGCTACAAGAGCTTTCTTGACAGCTGCAAGACAGAAAGACTGTGTGCCGCAGAGGCGCAGAAAAAACTGGAGGCTAACGGCTTTGTCAGATATAACGGCGAGAAATTAAAGGCGGGCGGTAAATACTATGTGATTTACAGAAACAAGGTTACAATGGCGTTTATTGCAGGCGCACAGGGTATAGAAAACGGCATCAACATTATAGTATCTCACGTTGACAGCCCAAGACTTGACCTTAAACCGCACCCTCTGTATGAGGACAGCGATATATGTCTTTTAAAGACTCACTACTACGGCGGAGTCAAAAAATATCAGTGGACTGCCATTCCTCTGATGCTTACGGGCGTGATAATAAACGGCGCAGGAGAGAAGATTGATGTTACCATAGGCGACAGCGATGAGGATCCTGTATTTTATATAAGCGACCTGCTTCCGCATCTTGCGGCAGACCAGATGGACAGAAAGCTCCGCGAGGGTATTAAGGGTGAAGAACTCAATGCCTTTGCGGGAACAGTGCCGGCAGAGGGCGAGGAAAAGGAGCTAGTCAAAGAGAACATACTAATGCTGCTCAATGAGAAGTACGATATAACTGAAGAGGATCTGATGAGCGCAGAGCTTACACTTGTGCCTGCATTAAAGGCGAGAGACTCAGGATTTGACAGAAGCCTTGTTGCAGCCTACGGACAGGACGACAGGGTATGCGCGTATACTTCAATGAAAGCGCTGCTGGATACAGAATCACCTGAAAAAACAGCGCTGTGCATATGGGCAGACAAGGAAGAAATCGGCTCAATGGGCGTTACAGGCATGCAGGCTGATTTTTTCAGAAATTTCCTGGCAAGACTGGCAGAGGCAAATGATGTTAATGTATATGATGTTATAGATAATTCAATGTGCCTGTCGGCAGATGTTGATGCGGCATTTGACCCTACCTACAAGGATGTATATGATGTGAACAACTCGGCTAAGCTGGGCTGCGGTATCGTGCTTACAAAATACACAGGAGCAAGAGGCAAATCCGGCACATCCGATGCGCCTGCCGAAACAGTAGGACGAATAAGAAAGATTTTTAATGATAATAATGTTATCTGGCAGATGGGAGAGCTGGGCAAGGTTGACAAGGGCGGCGGCGGCACAGTTGCCCAGTTTATAGCCAACAGAGGAATAGATACGATTGACTGCGGTGTTGCGGTGATATCAATGCACGCACCTTACGAAATGGTATCGAAGGCGGATGTATATATGGCATACAGGGGCTACAGAGCTTTCTATGAGGCAAAATAAAATATATGGAGAGTGAAAATGGAGAGAGACAGATTTAAAAGCAGGACAGGCTTTATAATTGCGTGCATAGGTTCTGCGGTAGGTATGGGAAACATATGGCTGTTTCCGGCAAGACTTTCGGCTCTTGGCGGCGCGGCGTTTCTTATTCCCTATTTCATATGTGTAATAGTAATAGGCTTTACGGGCGTTGTTGAAGAAATGACATTCGGACGCGCCATGGGAGCAGGTCCTATGGGAGCCTTCGGCAAGGCTACGGAAAGAGTAGGAAAGGGAAAGAGGCTCGGAGAGGCTTTTTCTCTTATCCCGGTTGTGACAAGCCTTTGCCTTGCAATAGGATATTCGGTAGTGGTAGGCTGGATAATCAAATATCTGATAGGCTCAGTTACAGGTTCAGCCATCAATATGTCAGGTGTCGATGATTTCGGAGCAGCTTTCGGACAGACAGCTTCATCATTTGGAAGCGTGGGCTGGCATATTGCGGCTCTTGCCATTACCTTTGGCATAATGATTTTCGGTATTGCCTCGGGAATAGAGAGGGTAAACAAGATAATGATGCCGCTTTTCTTCGTCATGTTTATAGGACTTGCGGTTTACATAGCAACACTTCCGGGCGCGTCGGAGGGATACAGATATCTGACTCACCCTGACTGGTCAATACTTCTTGACGGCAAGGTTTGGGTTTACGCATTGGGACAGGCGTTTTTCTCATTATCTCTTGCGGGCTCTGGAACTCTGGTTTACGGTTCGTATCTGGGCAAGGACGTAGATGTGAAATTCAGCGCCAGAAATGTTGCGCTGTGGGATACGATTGCAGCGCTTGTTGCGGGACTTACAATAATTCCTGCAATGGCAACAGCAGGACAGGAGCTTACAACGGGAGGCCCCGGACTTATGTTCATATTCCTGCCTAATGTATTTTCACAGATGCCGGGAGGACGTATTGTAATGATAATATTCTTCCTTGCAGTTACGTTTGCAGGGCTGACTTCTCTTGTAAATCTCTTTGAAACTCCGGTTGAGGCAATTCAGACGAAATTCGGGCTTTCAAGAAAAAAGGCAGTTGCAGTAATTGCCGTAATAGGTTCAATTGTTGCAATCTGTATAGAGGGAGTTGTATCAGGCTGGATGGATATATGGTCCATATATTTCTGCCCGATAGGAGCGCTTATTGCAGGTATTATGTTCTTCTGGGTATGCGGCAGAGATTTTGTAAACGAGCAGGTGAGTCTTGGCGCAAAGAAACCGGCGGGCAAATGGTTTTATCCTGCGGGAAAATACCTGTTCTGCGGACTTACCTTACTGGTGCTGGTACTTGGAACTTTACTTGGAGGCATAGGCTAAACAATGGTTTTACTTACAGGTGAGCATATCGCAAAGAGCTATACAGAAAAACCTCTTCTTCGCGATATTAATATAAGTATACACGAAAACGACAAAACAGGACTTGTAGGAGTTAACGGGAGCGGCAAATCGACGCTCCTTAAAATTATAGCGGGAGAAATTGAAGCTGAGGGCGGCACTATTACACGCAACAATCAGCTTAAAACAGCTTATCTTGCGCAAAATCCTGAGTATGATCCGAAGCTTACGGTAATTGAGCAGGCTATGGCGTATGCAGGCGCGGATATTCCCGAATATATGTGCAGATCTATGCTCAACAGGGCGGGAATGGATAATCATGACAAAAAAATGTCTGATCTTTCGGGCGGCGAGAGAAAGCGTGTGGCGCTTGCCGCAGTAATGGTTAAGGACTCCAACCTGCTTATACTTGACGAGCCTACAAATCATATGGATAATGACATAATCGAATGGCTTGAGGAGCAGCTTATACTCTACAAAGGCGCTGTGTTTATGATAACTCATGACAGATATTTTCTTGAGAGGGTTACAGATAAAATCTGTGAAATCGAAAACGGCATGCTGGTTACATATGAGGGTAATTACGATAAGTATCTGCAGATGAAAGCCGAGCGTCAGGAAATGGCTCTTGCCAGCGAGAGAAAAAGAGCCGCAATATATAAAAAGGAATTAAGATGGATAAGATGGTCGGCTCCCGCAAGGACAACCAAGGCAAAGGGCAGAATAGAGAGATTTAAGCAGCTTGAGGAGAGTAAACTTGAAATAGAGGATCCGCATCTTGAAATAGGAACCTCAAGCTCCCGTCTTGGTAAAAAGATAATAGAGCTTAAAAATATAACCAAGGGTTACGGGGACAGAGTGCTCATCAGAGATTTTTCGTATATGGTTCTCAGAAATGACCGTATAGGTATTGTAGGACCAAACGGCTGCGGCAAGACAACGCTGCTTCGTATCATAATGGGGCAGGAGGAGCCTGACAGCGGCGTCATAGAAATTGGAGAAACCGTAAAAATCGGCTATTTCTCACAGGAAAGCACGCAGCTTGACCCCGAAAAGAGAATTATAAAGTATATAGAGGAAATCTCCGATAATGTCAAGACCGGTGACGGCTATCTTTCAGCTTCTCAGATGCTTGAGAGATTTCTGTTTCCTCCGCATATGCACAGTGTGCAGATAGGAAGACTGTCGGGAGGCGAGAAGCGCAGACTTTATCTTCTGAGCATACTGATGCAGGCTCCCAATGTGCTCATATTCGACGAGCCTACCAATGACCTTGATATAGACACGCTTACGGTTTTAGAGGATTATCTTGATGATTTTCCGGGAGCTGTTATCATAGTATCTCACGACAGGTATTTTCTTGACAGGCTTGCGATAAGGACTTTCGGCTTTGAAGAGGACGGAAACATCAGGCACTATATCGGCGGGTACAGCAGCTATGCCAACGACAGAGAAAGACGGCAGGCAGAAGCGGCAGATGTCAGGAAAAATAAAGCTGAGGAGAGCCTGAGCAAAAAATCCGACGGCAGAAATCAGAAACCGAAGAAGCTTAAATTCTCATATAAAGAGCAGCGGGAGTATGAAACCATAGAAGAGGATATAGACCGGATTGAAGGTGAAATCAGAGGGATTGAAGATGAAATACTTAAATATTCTTCTGACTTTGAAAAGCTCGCCGCCTTATCGGAGCAAAAAGATGCCCTTGATATGCAGCTTATTGAGAAGCTGGAAAGGTGGGAATATCTTTCAGACCTTGCCGCTAGAATTGAAAATGGTGAAACTGAATAAATTTAAGTTGATATCGGATAAAAACAGAGTATAATATATATGGGTATGCTGATGTAGCTCAGATGGTAGAGCAGCGCATTCGTAACGCGCAGGTCAGGGGTTCAAGCCCCCTCATCAGCTCCATATGCAGAACGCTTGAAAATGCTGGAATTTAAACGTTTTCAGGCGTTAATTATTTTTTGAGAATTTACAGTTGCTGTAAATTCGTATCACGTTTTGGTGCTATTTGGTAAGACATTACCTGCGACACTTTTTGGCGAGTTAATGATTTTGGCAGCCTCAAGTATAGTCGAATTGTCGGCGTGAGTGTATATATTTGCGGTCAGAGATATATCACTGTGGCCCATCAAATATTGTGCTGTTCTGATATCAATTCCTTTCTTCTGCAGGTCGGTGCAATATGTATGCCGCAGATCATACGGAACAAAATCATCCGCCAAAGGATAAGGCGCTATGAGTTGATTTCGATACACAATTTACAACGTAAAAGACCTCACATTACTGCGAGGCCTTGACTAATAGGTCTTTTATCTTCTTTGATGCTCTACAGTCAACAGGTTTGTCTTGATTAGAATATCAGACTGGAGTAAGATAGACTAAGGACAATTACAGCTTATGAGGGAGAGAAACATTATGGTTATAAATTTTGATGAAATAAAAGAACAGATACTGCCTGAGTTCTTTGGCGGTATGAAGCAGATGAACACGCGTATGTATACAGATGATGCCAACAGGATTTTTACAGCGTCACTTGAGCCGGGAGCATCAATAGGAGAGCACCTGCATGAGGGCACCAGTGAGATAATATATATTCTCAAAGGCAGCGGCATCGGAACCGTTGACGGACAGGAAACACAGGTAAAGCCGGGTATGTGCCAGTATTGCAGAAGCGGACACACCCACAGCCTTGTAAATACAGGAGATGAAACTCTGGAGTTCTTTGCGGTTGTGGCAAAGCAGCAGCTTTAACGGAGAGAGTGTTATGTATGATGATGTAAACAAAGACGAAATGATAACAAGGGACTACCTTGCACTTGACAGGACGGAGCTTGCAAACTCCAGAACTCTGCTTGCATATATAAGGACAGCCATTGCGGTATTTGCAGCAGGTATAGGAATGATGGAATTTATCGAAAGCAGGGTTATAGCGGTAATAGGTGTGGTATTTATGGCTGCATCACCTTTTGTGGCAGTGATAGGAATTGTCTACTATGTCAGAATGAAAAGAAAGCTGGGCAAGCTTAAATAGCCGGTAATGCTTTTCAGATGATACAGTATTACATCTGTATGAAAAAGCTCTGCGCGAATATGCAGAGCTTTTTCGTAAGGACTTATAATTCAACAACCTCTCTGTCGGCATCAACCGTGAGAAATTTGTCTTTTAAAGGATTTTTGGCATTGACTGTTTTGCCTTTTTTATTTATCTCGTCGATTTTCTTAAATACACCTTCTTCTTTGCCGCCTGCAGGCTGAGCAAATTTGAATGACTTGTTTACTTCCAGTTCAGCGAATTTCTTTGACATAAGGATACTCCTTTCGATACGTAAATGTATGATTTCCAATGGTAGCATTATACTTTATCCGGAAGGAAAATATAATCGCGAAATGGTACTAAAACATATCATACTTTTTGATTAAATGAGAAAATTCAGAATATATTGCGCAAATACTAAAGTGCTACAGGGTATTAAAAAAGCGGATTTTAAGCATTCTTAGCCGCATTGCACCGAAAAACGTACATGGCGTGATATATAATCTGGTTAAAAGAAAGCGAGGTATGATTATGGATTACGTTGAAATAATATTAAACGGCAGAGTTTTTACAGACGCATCACTGGCAGAGGAGCTTTTGCACAAGGCGGGTCTTGCCAAGACACAGAAATTTGAATACTTTTGTGATATAATATGTCATGTTGGCAAGTTGATTGATATGTGCGGCGGCACTGCCGAAAAAATAATCTACGATTACGATAGAAAAAGCGGCATAATCAGATGCAGCATATCAATGCTCAAAGCAGAGAACGGCATGGACGGGTCACTTTATTTCTTTAAATATATGATAAACAGAGTAGACGTGTTTGAAATGAGGCCCGTATCTGCAGAGGAAATACAGCTTGACTTTGAAATAAAGGATATTTTTGCGGAGGAACAGTTATGTCTTACAGCCTAGAACAAAGACTGGTAATAGGAATATCCTCGAGAGCTCTGTTTGATCTTGAAGAAGAAAACAGAGTGTTTGAAGAGGATGGGCTTGAAGCCTATTCCATATACCAGAGAGAGCACGAAAACGATATACTTAAACCGGGAACGGGATTTAAGCTGGTAAAGGCGCTGCAAAATCTCAAAGTGGGTGACAGCAAGGTTGCGGAGATAATCATAATGTCAAGAAACAGCGCTGATACAAGCCTGAGAATATTTAATTCCATAGAGCATTACGGTCTTGATATCACAAGAGCGGCGCTTGCCGGAGGCAGCCGTATAGAGCCTTATCTTGACGCCTTTGATACGGACCTGTTCCTTTCAGCCAATGAGGAGGATGTGCAGGATGCAGTCAATGTGGGCATAGCCGCAGGTCTTATCTGCCCTGCGGTATATGACGAAAACGAAATAGACGTTATTAAAATTGCATTTGACGGAGATGCGGTTATATTCTCGGATGAGGCCGAAAAAATATATAAAGAAAAAGGTCTTGAAGCTTTCTCGGAGCATGAGAGAGCAAATGCGAAGAAACCCCTGCCGGAGGGACCTTTTGCTAAATTTCTCAAGACTATATCCTACATACAGGAGCAGTTTGAGGCAGACCGCGCACCTATCAGAACAGCCCTTGTCACAGCAAGATGCGCGCCTGCTCACGAGCGGGTTATAAGGACGCTCAGGGCATGGGGTGTCAGAGTTGACGAGGCGTTTTTTCTCGGCGGCATAGAAAAAAGCAGAGTCCTTGCATCCTTTGGCGCAGATATATTCTTTGACGATCAGCAGCTTCACATAGCTCCTGCATCAAAATATGTGCCGTCAGCGAGAGTACCGTACAAAGAAGAACAAACTTCTATTGAAAAAGCATAGGGAGTTAATATATAATGGAGCTACTAAGAATTAATACGGAGGAACCGCAATGAGAGGACTGAAACACATTGATGACGAAATAATAGAATTAAGCTACAAAAAGAACATAAGTGAAGATAAAGACTTAGATCTTGAAATAAGCATAAACTACAGACTGGATTTTGATGAGGATGCAAGAATGTGCTATGGTAATGCAGAGATAGAAATAGATGATGAAGAGCATACCCAGCTTGAAATCAGAATCCATACAATAGGCATTTTTTCATACAAGGCTGACGTACTTACAGATGAAATCAGAAGACAGCTCCACGCCGAAACAGTAGTAGAACTTAACCCTCAGTGGAACAGCCTGCTGACAAATCTGACAATGCTTGCAGGCATACCGCCTATCGAGCTTGAACCTATGGAATTTGAAGATGCAGAGATACAGCTCAGCCACGGAGAAGGTCTGAATTAAAATTATTCTGCAAAACCTGTTGACTCTTACCTGACGTTATGGCTTAGACTTACAGCTGAGGTGATGATAATATGCTTTCAGTAGGCAAAACAGCAAAGCTTCTTGGCATAAGCATAAGAACGCTGCATTATTATGACGAGATAAATCTTGTTAAGCCATCATATACTGCTCTGTCGGGTTACAGGTATTATGACGATGATGCCGTAGAGCTGCTTCAGCAGGTTATATTCCTGCGTGAGCTTGAAATTCCTGTGAAACAGATTAAAAAAATACTGGGCAGTCCGGACTGCGACAGGGAGTTTCTGCTCAAAAGCCACAGACAGCTTCTGCTTGCCCGCAAAGCACATATTGAAAACCTCATATCACTGATAGACAAAAGGATAGGAGTTGATAATATGGACTACAGAGAAGGCATTGCAGAGGCGCAGCTTAAATCGGAATTTGCAGACGAGGTCAGAAGAAGATGGGGAGATACTCCGCAGTACAGAGAGTACGAGGAGAAAATCAAAAACCATAAATCCGAAGATATCGCTGCGGGAGCAGATGAGATTTTTAAGGCATTTGCAGAAGCCGCAGGCAGTGCGCCGGGCGACAGAGAAGTACAGGAACTTGTCCGCAGATGGCAGGAATACATTACGGCAAATTATTATAAATGCTCAGATGAAGTTTTGCTTGGTCTTGCAGAGATGTATACTGCGGACAGCAGATTTAAGGACTATATGGACAGCTTCGGAGCGGGCACAGCGCAGCTTATGAGTGATGCCATTAAGTGTTACTGCAGGTAGAGATATAACCGTTTTGATTTCTTTCAAAGCGGTTTTTCCATAATATACAGCATATAACTCTGGCTGTTATGCAGATAATAAGCCTGAGGTGATTTATATGAAGAATATGAAAAAAGAACTCGATAACAGCCAGAGAATAAACGCTCCGACAGGAGCCGACAGTTTCAACAAAAGCCCCGACTATGAATTTGTCTATACGGCAGACGATATGGAAAAAGGCGAAGTGCCGGGACTTTACAACAAGGAGTATCTGAGATTTGGCGAAAAATCAGAAAAAATCAACGGAAAGTAGGCAGGAAACTGTCTGCTTTCTTCAATCTTTACAAATCCTTCACATTCAGTACGCAAAGAGGACATATACATATGTATAATAGTTATTGTAGACAAAATACAATTTCATTTTCACTTTCCTTTATTTATAGAAGGCGGCTTCGTTTCGAGGTCGTCTTTTTTTCTGTTATTTAATGCCGCTTTGTGTTAGAATAGTAGTAATATATTAAATAATAAGGAGAATATATATGCTTACAATAGATATGAATGTATTAAGACCGCACAAAATAGGAGTAGGAAGAGATTTGCTCAAGGACTGCGGCAAATATATAAAATGGGCGCACGGTCCCTGCAGCGTGCTTGTCATAACCGATGAAGAGGTAGATGAGCTGTACGGCGATACTGTTGCCGCAAGCCTCGAAGAAGAAGGCTTTGAGCAGTTCAGATTTGTATTTGCCTCAGGTGAGCAGAGCAAAAACCTTGGCCTTATAGACAGCGTATATCAGGTGCTGTCCGAAAAGGAATTTGACAGAACAGACCTCATAGTCGCTCTTGGCGGCGGTGTTGCGGGAGATATAGCAGGCTTTGCGGCATCAACCTACATGAGAGGCATAGAATATGTACATATACCTACAACGCTGCTGGCCATGATAGATGCAGCAGTAGGAGGCAAAAACGGAATAGATACCTCAGCCGGCAGAGATATGGTCGGAACTTTCTGGATGCCAAGCCTTGTGCTGTGCGACCTTGATACTCTTGACACACTGCCTGACGAACTGTTCAGAGACGGTCTTGCAGAGGCAATCAAATACGGTATAATATCAGGAAACGAGCTGTTCTCACTGTTTGAAAACGGTATAGACAGAGATGATATGGAGAACATTATAGGCAAGTGCATAGAACTCAAAAAAGAATACGTCGAAAAGGACGTATATGACCAGCATATCCGCAAAATGCTCAACCTTGGGCATACAATAGGAAATGCAATAGAAGCAGCAAGCGGATATTCCGTTTCACACGGAGATGCAGTGGCATCGGGTATAGTTGCAATGGGTCAGATTTTTGATACGCCTTGCGTTCAGAGATTAAAGGACACATTCGAAAACTGCGGATTTGAGATGGCGGACATCGACTTTACGGCAGAGGAGCTGGCTCCTTATGCGGCCGCAGACAAGAAAAAGGGCGGAGATTTTGTTGTAATCGTTATACCAAGAGACATAGGCGTATGCGAGCTTGAGAGACTGCCTGTAGACGAAATAGAGTCAAAGCTCGAAAAGGTCTGCATATAGATAAATACAAGGAGTATTACAAAGGGATTTATGGATTGTATAACTGATATTGATTTCACAGTGCTTAACTGGCTGCAGGATACGCTGTCGTGCAGATTTTTAGACAGCGTGATGCCGGTTGTTACAAAGCTGGGAAGCAAGGGCATCATATGGCTTACGGTTGCATTTGTGATGATGTGCACCCGAAAATACAGGAAATGCGGCATCCTTATGGTGATAAGCCTTATAGCAGGAGTCCTCATAGGCAATCTGTTTTTAAAAAACATCATTGCAAGACCTAGGCCCTGCTGGATAAACGAGGACTTCCCTATGCTTATAGGCGTGCCGGGGGACTATTCGTTTCCGTCGGGGCATACGCTGTCATCGGCAGCGTGCGCAACGGTGCTTACCCTCGAAAACAGGAAATTCGCATACGGAGCCATACCGATGGCTGCGCTTATAGCCTTTTCGAGACTGTATCTTTATGTGCATTTTCCTACAGATGTAATCGGGGGAGCAATTATAGGGATTGCAATTGGATATACAGCATTTAAGCTTGCAAAAAAACAGATTATATAAAAGAGGAACATATATGGGATTTACTCATCTTCATGTGCATACCGAATACAGCCTGCTGGACGGGGCTGCAAGAATCAAGGACGTTGTGGCAAAGGCAAAAGAACTGGGAATGACCTCCCTTGCCATTACCGACCACGGCGTAATGTTCGGTGTCATTGACTTCTACAGAGAATGTATCAAAAACGGAATAAAACCGATAATAGGCTGTGAGGTTTACACTGCGGCAAGAACAATGGACGACAAAGATGCCGAAAAGGATAAGCATCAGGGTCATCTTGTGCTTCTTGCAAAGGACAATACGGGCTACCACAACCTGATTAAGATAGTATCCGAAAGCTATACCAGAGGATTTTACTACAAGCCCAGAGTGGACAAGGAGCTGCTTCGCAGATACAGCGAGGGTATTATTGCGCTTTCGGCGTGTCTTGCAGGAAACATTCCGAGATTTCTGATGCAGAGAAACTATGAGGCTGCAAAGCAGGAGGCTGTAGAGCTTGCAGATATATTCGGAAAGGATAATTTCTATATTGAGGTTCAGAATCAGGGTCTTGAAGAGGAGGCGGCTATTCTGCCTGACCTCAAAAGACTGTCACAGGAGCTGGAGCTTCCTATGGTTGCCACAAATGACGTGCACTACGTCAATCAGGAGGACGCCAAGGCTCAGGACGTGCTTTTGTGCATACAGACTCTCTCTACGGTTGATGATCCTGACAGAATGAAATTTCCAAACGACGAGTTTTACCTCAAAAGCGAAAAAGAAATGCGCAGCCTGTTTGCAGGCGTAGAGGGCGCCTGCGACAATACAGAAAAAATAGCCGAAAGGTGCAATGTGGAATTTACTTTCGGGCAGCTTCATCTGCCTGAATTTGACGTGCCTGACGGCAAAACCGCAAGTCAGTACCTTAACGAGCTTTGTGATGCGGGACTTAAAGACAGATACGGAGATAAGGCGGAGGAGCTCAGGGAAAGACTTGACTATGAGCTTTCCGTTATAAATCAGATGGGATATGTGGAATACTTCCTTATAGTATGGGATTTCATCAACTATGCCAAGAGCAACGGCATAGTGGTGGGACCGGGCAGAGGCTCCGCGGCAGGAAGTATAGTGTCCTATGTGCTTAGAATTACAGACATAGACCCTATTAAATACGGACTTATCTTTGAGAGGTTTTTAAACCCCGAAAGAGTAAGCATGCCGGATATTGATATAGACTTCTGCTATGAGAGACGGCACGAGGTTATAGATTATGTTATTGACAAATACGGAGAGGACAAGGTTGCCCAGATAATAACTTTCGGAACCATGAAAGCCAAGGCGGCGGTCAGAGATGTGGGCAGAGCGCTTAATGTCAGCTACGGAGAAACCGATGCCATAGCAAAGGCAATACCGTTTGACCTCAAAATGACCATAGACAAAGCGATAGAGCTTAACCCTGACCTCAAAAATATGTATGAAACAAACCCTACCGTTGCAAAGGTGCTGGATATGTCCAGAGCCCTTGAGGGTATGCCAAGACATGCATCGACCCATGCGGCAGGAGTAGTTATATCCAAAAAAAGCATCAACGAATATGTGCCGCTGTACCTTGCCGAAAAAGGCGTATCCACGCAGTTTCCCATGACAACCATAGAGGAACTGGGGCTTCTCAAAATGGACTTTCTGGGACTTCGAAACCTTACAGTCATAAGAGATGCGCTGGAGATGATAAAAGAAAATCACGGTATAGACATAGATTTTTCGAGAATGAGTTACGATGACCCTGCGGTATACGAACTTATAGCCTCAGGAAACACGCAGGGAGTTTTCCAGCTTGAATCGGCGGGAATGACCCAGTTTATGAAGAACCTGAGACCTGACTGCTTTGAAGATATCGTTGCGGGCATATCGCTTTACAGACCGGGTCCTATGGGCTCTATTCCTACATATATAGAAAACAAAAAAAATCCCGAAAAAATCAGCTATATAGATAAAAAACTTGAGCCTATACTTTCTGTAACCTACGGCTGCCTTGTGTATCAGGAGCAGGTAATGCAGATAGTAAGAGATCTGGCAGGCTATACCTACGGACGCTCAGACCTTGTAAGGCGTGCTATGGGTAAGAAAAAAATGGACGTGATGCTGGAGGAAAAGCAGAACTTCATTTACGGCAGGGACAATGAGGACGGCAGCATTGACATCAAAGGCTGCATTAGAAACGGCGTGCCCGAAAAGGCTGCGGAGGAAATCTACAGCCAGATGGTTACATTTGCGCAGTATGCGTTTAACAAGTCTCATGCGGCGGCATATGCGGTGGTGGGCTACGAAACGGCATACCTCAAGACCCACTACCCTGTAGAATTTATGGCGGCCCTTATGACAAGCGTCATGGGTGAGCCTAAGCACATAGCAAAATATATGAAAAACTGCTCTGAAATGGGCATTGAAGTGCTGCCTCCGAGCGTGCTTGACAGTAATGTTAAATTCACAGTCGAAAACGGCAAAATCAGATTTGGTATGATGGCTGTCAAAAACGTGGGAGAGGGCGTAATCAGAGAAATAATCAGAGCCAGAGAGGAAAAAGGCAGAGCGACTGACATCTACCGCTTCATAGAAAACCTCGATATACACGAGATAAACAAAAAAGCTATAGAGTCGCTGATTAAAGCGGGAGCATTTGACTGCATCAGCGAAAACAGAGCGCAGCTTCTGGCTGTATACGAAAGCATCATAGAGTCCGCTCAAAACAGCGCCCGCAAGAACATAGCGGGACAGATGTCGCTTTTCCAGATGAACTCAGAGGAAATGGAAGTCGAAAACCTGACAGGCAGAATGCCTGAGGTGAGCAATTTCCCTAAGGAAATACTTGCGGCAATGGAAAAAGAAATGCTGGGAGTATATCTGACATGGCACCCGTTAAACGAGCATATAGAGCGCATAGAAAAACTGGTTACTCATACCAGTGACAGCCTCGATACAGATGAGGCCGATTCAGGCAATATTACAGACGGAATGAAAGTCACTATGGCAGGCATTATTTCCGGCAAAAAAATGCTTACCACCAAAAACAACAAGCGAATGGCATTCCTCGATGTTGAGGATATGTACGGCTCATTTGAGGTTATTGTATTCCCTAATGTATATGAGAAGTGCGCAGCCTGCCTCAAAGAGGACAATATCGTTGCTGTAAAGGGCAGACTTAATTTCAAGGAGGACGAGGCTCCAAAGGTGCTGGCGGATACGGTTATAGATATTAAGGCGGCGGCAGAGGCCGGAAGCACGGTGAAAATAAGGATACCGCAGTCGGCAGAGCAGGGCCTTGTCAGAGTAAATGAATTGATAATGAAGCATAGAGGGGACACCCCTGTAATCATATATGCAAACGGCAAAACTTTCAGGTCCAAACCGGATATGTGGGTAAATGTTTCCGAAGAATTTAAAAATGCGGTGATACAGATTGTGGGAGTTGAGAATTTCAAGGAGGTATAGAGATGAAAAAAATAGGAGTGCTGACAAGCGGCGGAGATTCCCCGGGAATGAACGCTGCCATAAGAGCCGTCGTAAGATGCGGCATTGACAGGGGAATGACAGTCTATGGCATTAACAGAGGATATGAGGGCCTGATTGACGGTGATATCCGGGAGATGGACAGAGCTTCCGTAGGCGGTATAATACACAGAGGCGGTACGGTGCTGGGAACTGCAAGAAGCGAGAGATTTATGACCGCAGAGGGACAGGACAAAGCTGTATCCGTTCTTGAAACCTTCGGCATAGAGGGTCTTGCAGTCATAGGCGGCAACGGCTCGCTTACAGGCGCTCTTGATCTTGACAGGAGAGGCATTAAGGTTATGGGCATACCCGGAACCATAGATAATGATTTAGGCTATACAGACTATACCATAGGATTTGATACGGCTGTAAACACAGTGCTTGATGATATATCCAAACTGAGGGATACATCATCTTCTCACGGCAGGACAACCCTTGTTGAGGTTATGGGCAGAAACTGCGGAGATATCGCGCTTCGCGCAGGTCTTGCAGGCGGAGCGGAGTTTGTTATGATTCCGGAAAGAGATTATGATATAGGCGATGTATGCAGGAAGATATTTGAGGGAAGCTCAAGAGGCAAGAAACACAGCATAATCATCAAGGCTGAGGGTTCTAAGCTTTCCTCACAGGAGGTCGTAGAGAAAATATCCGAAATCACAGGCAAGGATACCAGAATGGTGGTGCTGTCATATCTGCAGAGAGGCGGCAGCCCTACGTCAGATGATCGTGTACTTGCAACAATGACGGGAGCCAAAGCGACAGAACTTCTCTATGATGATGCAGACAGCAGAGCTATAGGTATTGTGGGAAACAAGATAACGGCGCTGCCGCTTTATGATGCGCTTCAGATTACAAGGGACATAGACCCGTATATGCTGGAGCTTGTAGACGTGCTGTCTAAATAATTGCGGTATTTGAGATGAGCAGAGTTCTTGACGAAGATCTGATATATGAGATACTTTCTGTGGTGGAGGAAATTCCCGAAGGACGCGTTGCCACCTACGGACAGCTTGCAGCTCTCATAGGCAGACCCAAAAATTCAAGGCTTGTGGGCAGAGTCCTGTCTATGGCGCAGTTTTACGGGGATTATCCCTGTCACAGAGTGGTAAACCATGCAGGAAGACTTGCTCCGGGCTGGGGCATGCAAAAAGAGCTGCTTGCGGGCGAGGGAGTGGAGCTCAAAGATGAAAACCACGTTGATATTAAAAAATATCAGTGGAGAATACAGGCCTTAACTGATTAAAACAAAACATTGGGAGAAATTTTTATGAGTATTACGGTTTCTGATTTACTGAAGCTGCCTTCTCTCCGGCAGGCAGAGGTTGTAGGCGGACACAGAGGGATTAACAAAATAGTTTCTTCAATTTCGGTTCTTGAGGGTACCGATACTAATCAGCTTGTTGACGGGATTTTCGGTCAGGGAGAGTTTTTTGGAAGCGAGATTGTAATAACAGGGTTTCTCAACTGTCTTGATGATATCGAATGTCAGTGCGCCAATATACGCAGGCTTGCAGAGGGCGGCGAGGTAGGACTTATCATATTCTATGCGGGAGTGTATCTTAAGGAAATAGACCGGAAACTGATTGACACTGCCAACGAGCTGGACTTCGTACTTATTAAAATGCCCCCGCTCAAAACTCTGAGATACGGCGAGGTTATAAGCGATGTCAACGAATTTATCTTTAACGACAGAGCAGAGGAGGAGTCTATAGTATCGGATATTCTTGCAAGAGTTTCAAGGCTTCCGGAGCATCAGAGAAGTGTTGAAACAGTTCTGAGAATGCTAAGTGACAGAGTTTTGTCGTCTGTGGTGCTGACCGATTCGGCAATGCACGTGCTGAATCTTGCGCCGTGGCCTCAGAGCATGAGAGATACGCTTAACGGCAATATTGTCTCTCTCAAAGAATATGCGGAAACTGAAGGAGAGAGCATATGCAGTTTCATACCTGACAGCCATATTTACCATTTTGAGATATACCCTGACGGCAGTGATAAAATGCACCTTTTTGTTATCAAGGAGGGCCTGCAGCTTCACAGAAGAATAAAAGAGCAGATTGCAGATGTTGTCCGTATATGTATTAATATATGGGGCAGAGAGCACGGCACAATAGTGCTGAGAGAGCTGATCAGAGCCATAATTCAGGATGATCCGATAAAAATGCGCAGGCTTTCTGATATTTTTAAGATAGATATTGCCAGCATAAATGAGCTGTGGATTTTGAGAGGAAAAAGCGATGAAAGCACAGCCTTTCTCAGAAGTCATGCTGACAGCATATGCGAATGTCTGAAAGAGTGCGCCGATGTTGTCTTTGCAGATATATATGAAGACGAGCTTCTGCTGTTTTCTAGCACACCGTACTCAGAGCTGCAGGCAGAAAAAGCAGCAAAGGAAATAATCAGAGAAACAGAAGCCATAGGAGAGGATATAACGGTATCACGCTGCGGAAGTCTTGAAAACACCACTGATGTGAGAAATGCCTATATGAAGCACAGGCAGTATATATCAGATGCGGCCAAAATCTATCCGGCAAGAAAATGGTTCAGCATAGGCGATATTGAATTTGCAGCCTTCTGCCATCAGCTTGCAGAC
The DNA here is from genome assembly GCA_934256595.1 of uncultured Clostridia bacterium. Taxonomy (GTDB): domain Bacteria; phylum Bacillota; class Clostridia; order Peptostreptococcales; family Anaerovoracaceae; genus UMGS973. The sequence continues at coordinate 18,640 of CAKQOW010000016.1, read as the reverse complement.
AGAGGTGAGGAGTCGCTTGACGCGGCATTTAACTGTCTGAGGAAGCTTCAGTCGGGCAATTACGAATGGGATGTGCCGGAAACCCTTGCGATATATCTTCTTGATACCGATTCGAGTGTGACAAGAACCGCGGAGATTATGTTTCTTCACAAGAATACAATTAAATACCGGCTAAGAGTGATTTCAGACGAATTGGGCTTCAGGCCAAACAAGATGCCCGACAGCATTCCGCTGTATCAGGCGCTTGCAGTCAGCAGGCTGCTCAAATAGAGTAAGACAGTACCTGCCTCTTTGTCCTTTGGGACAAGAGGGCGGGTATGTTTTTTATGCCTTAATGACAATTCCAATAAACAGCTTTGGAATATAGAATTTATTATGTTATCAAAAAGCAATATTGGAGGTGTTTATTATGGCAGAGAATAAAGTCAAAACAAATAAAAATGACAAGGGTCTGTCACAGATAGGACGTGACGAGAAGAGATCATGGGGAAGTGTCGCATTTATATGGATCGGCACGATGATATGTATACCTATGCTGATGGTCGGAGGTATATTTGCTGAAAACCTTACCATAGGCTCTATATTAGGAGTAACAGTAGCAGGCTTTGCGGTATGCTGTCTGCTGATGGTGCTGGGAGGTATGATAGGAAGCGATCTGGGGCTTAATGCAACAATGACATCAACTCATGCCTTCGGTATGACAGGAGCAAATTTTTCTATGGCACTTGTCATATTTATAGCCGAAACGGGCTGGTTTGCCGTTCAGACAGCAACCTGTGCGCTGGCGTTTAATACGCTGATGGAAACAATAGGCATTGCTTTTCCTTTCTGGCTTTCGTGTACAATATGGGGAATTGTTATGTTTATAACGGCTGTATACGGTGTTAAATGGATGGCTGTATTAAACTATATTGCTGTTCCGCTGCTTGTAATACTGTGCGGATACGGCTGCATACATTCGATAAACACTGCCGGATGGAGCGCAATATCGGGCGCAGTGGAAACCAATGCAATGAGTATTCCTGTTGCAGTATCAACAGTTATCGGTCTGTTTGCGCTTGGCGCAACCTGCAATTCGGACTATACAAGATACTGCAGATCAAGAGGCGACGTTATCAGGGCTACTGTTTTAGGTGTTCTGCCGGCTGCGGTATTTATGATTATGATAGGGGCGATAATGGCACTCGGAAGCGGCAGTTATGATGTTACAAGTATGTTTGCGGGACTTGGACTTCCTGTTCTTGCAATGCTTGTGCTTATACTTGCAACATGGACAACCAATACGGGCAATGCATATATGTCGGGACTTGCCGTATGCAAAATGTTTTCTATTAAAGACAAGGATCGCCCTAAGGTGACCATGGGAGTAGGCGTTATAGGAATTATACTGGCGATAATGGGACTTGCAGATGTACTCAATACATATATAAGCATAATCGGCGCGGTTGTACCTCCTATTATGGGAATAGTTATAAGCGACTACTGGGTAATCTGCAGGGGCAATAAGAATATATGGAAGCCTGTCAGAGGTATCAACTGGATAGGGATTATAGCGTGGATATGCGGCGGCGGCTTTGCACTTCTTGAAACCCTCGGCATTATTACAGTGTTCAGTCCGGCGCTGGACGGCGTAATAATTGCATTTGTAATATATATTGTTCTGTATAAGCTGCTTGGAAAAACAGCAATGGCAGGCAAGGGTGAGATGACAGTTGAAGAGGCTACTTCCGCAGCCAGATAAAAGGAGGAAACAAAGGTGCGTAAAATAGGTATTAAAGAAATTGAAGATATAGCATTGGGCGCTGCGCTGCTTGGCGCAGGCGGCGGCGGAGATCCGTATGTGGGAAAGCTGGTTGCCATGGGAGCCGTTAAGGAGTGCGGAGAGGTAACGCTTCTTGACCCGGATGAAATTCCAGATGATGCGCTGGTTGTTCCCATTGCAATGATGGGAGCGCCTACGGTGCTTGCCGAAAAGGGAATAGGGGGAAGTGAGTATAAAACTCTTTACGATATGGTTTCACGGTTCTTCGGTAAAAAGATATATGCATTTCTGCCAATTGAAGCAGGCGGGGTTAATTCAATGCTCCCAATTGCTGCCTGCGCAAGGCTGGGTCTGCCGCTGGTTGATGCCGACGGAATGGGCAGAGCATTTCCGGAACTTCAGATGGTTACGTTTACAATCGGCGGAATGAGCGCAACCCCAATGGCTCTTACAGACGAAAAAGGCAACAGCGTTATATTTGAAACCATTACAAACAAATGGACAGAGGAACTGGCAAGGGCTGTTACCATGAGCTGCGGAGGCTCGGTATCGGTTTCGCTTTATCCTATGAGCGGAGAGCAGCTTAAGAAATATGCTGTTAAGAATATTGTCACAAGAAGTCAGAGACTGGGCGAGGCAATCCGTAATGTCAAAAACAGCAGTGACAAAACTCCGGAGGAATACTTCCTTGATTTTTCGGGCGCATACAAGCTGTTTAAGGGTAAGATTACAGATGTCCTTCGTGAAACAAGAGGCGCATTCAACTTCGGCAAGGTTATGCTGGAGGGCATAGGAGAATGCAAAGGGCATCAGGCGTTTGTGGAATTTCAGAATGAAAACCTTACAGCTACGGTAGACGGTGAGATAGTTGCAACGACACCCGATCTGATATGCCTTGTGGATACGGATACGTTTATTCCGATTACAACAGATGCTTTAAAATACGGAAAACGTGTTCTGGCAGTCGGTCTTAAATGCTTTGAAATGTGGCGCACCAAAGAGGGCCTTGACCTTGTTGGACCGAGATATTTCGGCTGTGATACCGACTATATTCCACTGGAAGAGAGATGCAAAGGAGGCTGGAAATAATGTATAAACTGGGTATAGACGTAGGCGGAACAAATACAGATGCCGTACTTATAGATGAGAATTTAAACATAATCGCGGATATAAAGCACCCGACCTCAGAGGATATATATGACGGAATAATAGGCGCTCTTCGTGATATTCTTGAGATAACCGGTGTTGACAGAAGCCTTATCAAACAGGCGATGCTTGGTACAACACAGTGTACCAATGCAATTGTGGAGCGCAAAAATCTTGCAAAGATAGGTATTATGAGAATAGGCGCCCCTGCGACAACGGGAATTCTGCCTATGGTTGACTGGGCGGAGGATATAAAACAGATTGCGGCAGGAAACACTATAATCTGCGGAGGCAGTGAATATGACGGCAAAGAGCTGGCGCCTCTTGATGAAGATGCGGCAAGAGAGTTTTTTGCCGAGATGAAAGAAAAAGGCGTAAAATCCATTGCAATATCGTCTGTTTTCTCAACTGTGCGCGACGACCACGAAAAACGCGCGGCAGAGATTTGCAGAGAAGTTATGGGAGAGGATGTGCATATATCGGTGTCCGGTGAAATAGGCTCCATGGGTCTTATAGAGAGGGAAAACGCTACTATATTAAATGCAGCTCTGTGGAAGGTAGCCGAAAGATTTACGGACGGATTTGCGAAGAGCCTTGCCGATGAGGGAATTACAAATGCGGATATTTACCTTTCACAAAATGACGGAACGCTTATGACTATGGAGCACGCAAGAAAATATCCTATCCTTACGGTGGCCTGCGGACCGACCAATTCCATCAGAGGAGCAAGCTATCTCAGCAGTCTGAGAAATGCCATAGTTATAGATGTGGGCGGAACAACCACAGACCTTGGCGTGATACAGAACGGATTTCCGAGAGAGTCAAGCGTTGCAGTTACAATAGGCGGCGTAAGAACCAATTTCAGAATGCCCGATGTAATATCTATCGGACTGGGTGGAGGCTCAATAGTTCGCAGCAGGGATGACGGTACAGTAACGGTGGGTCCTGACAGCGTAGGATATAAGATTACAGACAAAGCTCTTGTATTTGGCGGAGATACGCTTACAGCAACAGATATAGCCGTAAGGCTTGGTATGGCGGAGGTGGGAGATGCCTCTCTTGTAGCCGATATACCTTTGAATCTTGCTCAGAAAGCGCAGGAAGTGATACGTGAAATGGTTGAGGACTCCATTGATGCAATGAAAATATCAAACAGCGATATAGATGTCATCCTTGTGGGTGGCGGCTCGATAGTTTTGCCTGACAGCCTGCAGGGTGCAGCTTCTGTTGTCAAGCCTGAGCATTTCGGCTGCGCCAATGCCATAGGCTCCGCCATATCAAAAGTAAGCGGCACTTATGAGAAGCTTGTGAATTACGATGAAATTCCTCGTGAGGAAGCGCTTGAACAGGCAAAAAAAGAAGCGACGGAGATGGCGGTTTCGGCAGGAGCGATAAGAGACACCGTTGAAATCATTGAAGTTGAGGACGTGCCTCTTGCCTATTACGCGGGAAATACCAACAGAGTAAAAATAAAGGCCGCAGGAGATTTAAAAGCATAGATTTATACCGGTGCCCTTGCATTATGCAGGGGCATCTGCTATTATAATCGCAACAGGACAATAAATATTTTTATTCGTGGAAAGGCGGTAAAGCTTATGAAAATCAGAAAACCGGCATTTTTAATTGCATTGGCGCTGTGTCTTGTGACGGCTTTGTTTGTACCGCAGGCAGCGCTTACGGCAGAGGCTGCATCGGTAGTGAATATTTCCTCTGCAGCAGGACTTACCAAAGCTCTCACAGACTCAAAGAGCGCAACCTACAAACTGACAGCAAACATCAGCGGCATCAAAAAAGAAATCAGAGTTACCGGCGGCACCAAGACACTTGACCTGAACGGTCACAGCATCAAGGGAAGCAGCACTGCAAGCTCCCTCATATTTGTCAGGGGCGGTGACCTTACAATTAAATCATCGGCTTCCGGCGGTATGATCAGAAACACAAACAATCAGGACGCCGCAGGCTGCGGAAGCGGCAGGCTGACACTTGAATCGGGAACACTGCAGGGACTGGTATACGGCATATATCAGGAAGGCGGCACGGTTAACATCAAGGGCGGTACGGTTAAGGGTATCGAAAACGCAGTCAAGACTGTAAAGGGAACTCTTAATATTTCGGGAGGCAGCCTCAAGACAACAGGCACTTCCGGCAAAAGTATATATCTTTCGGGAACCAAAAAAATCACAGCGAAGCTGTCAGGCGGTAAAGTAACGGGATCCAACTGCATTTATCAGTTTGGTAAAAACAGCAGTCTTACAATTACAGGAGGCACATATACGGGAAGCAGGCAGGCATTATGTCTTTACGAAGGCAAATGCACTGTTAAAGGAGGAACCTTCACAGGCAGCAAGAGTACGGCAATAGATATATGTCCGCTCATGGGTAAGGCTGTATTTTCGATGACCGGAGGCAAGGCTGTCTGCAAAGTCAAAGAAAGCGCGGCGCTGACAGCGCAAAACAGGACTGATCTCAGTATTACAGGAGGTACGTTCATAAACGAAAAGGGAGGATATCAGCTGCAGATTTTTAATACCTTCTCCGGCAAAAAAGAAATTGCAGAGGGCATTTTTGACAAGGACAGCGTGTATGATGATACACCTGACGGCAAGGGCCTTATAGCAACTTCATTTAAGATAAACAACACAGAATACAAACCGGGAATGACAGTTACAGATCCTGATGATCTGTATTCCATGTATATGAACGCCTGCGAAAACCTTGAAACAAACATAAGATTCCACTGTTCCGAAAAACTCTATGATGTGTTTGCTTATTATGCTGCCGACTGGAGCGAAGGTATGACGAAGAATCACAATGTCGAAGGCAATATTACGGACGGTGACGCAACCGTAACAACAAAGGTCAGCTATATGCTGAGATACAAGGTTACTGCGCTGGGCAAAAACCCTAAGCTGGCGTCAAAGGCGGGAGATACAGCTGTAAAATACAGCAATCAGATGAACACAATTCTGAAGAAAACCGTCAAATCGGGAATGACCGCCAAAGAAAAAGCAAGGGCAGTACACGACTATATGATTAAGAACTACTCCTATGATTATGCGGCTGTTAAAAATCCGTCAAAACATGCTGCAAGCTATGAGTTTTACGGTCTGCTCAAAAACAAAAAAGGAGTATGCCAGAGCTTTGCTCTGCTGTATGCTATGCTTATGAACAGAGCAGGTGTTGACTGCGACATTGTAAACGGTGTTGCTGCGGGAAGCGCAGGAGGCAGTGACTACGAGGCGCATATGTGGAATGTAATAAAACAAAAGAACGGAAACAGGTACTATGTTGATGTAACATTTGACGATGGCGCATCTTCAGGCTCAAAGGTTTCAACCAGGTTCTTCTACAAGTCAAAGAGCAAATTCTACGGACTCGGATATCATGTGGCGTACTAGACAATATTTAAGCCGTTAGAAAGTTTTATGTTTAATATAAGAAAATTACTTATTGAGGCTATGTACTTATAGTGCAAGCCTCTTTTGTTATGTAATTTCAATGGGAATAAAAAAACATTTGCTTTTTTGGATGGTATGGCATGAAACTTGCTATACATTAAGAATAAAAAACAAAGGAGGAAACAAATGAAATATATATTGGACCATAAGGGTAAAATGTATAGAAAATTCTTTGAGGATATTGCAGCCATACCGCATGAATCTTTCAAAGAGAAAGCACTATCTGATTATATTGTAAAATTTGCACAGGATAGAGGTTTGTGGTGTCATCAGGATGAAGTATGGAATGTTATAGTGAAAAAACCGGCATATAAGGGTTATGAGAAACATTCGCCGGTTATGATGCAAGGGCATATTGATATGGTGTGTGTTAAGACTGCTGAATCAAATCACAATTTTGATACTGATCCATTGAAGCTTTATGTAGAAGATGGATTTTTAAAAGCAAAAGGTACAACGCTTGGTGCTGACTGTGGACACGGCATATCATATATGTTGGGAATTTTAGATGATAAAAACTTAAAACACCCGCCGCTGGAGTGTGTTTTTACAGTTCAGGAGGAGGTTGGCATAGGCGGTCCTAAATATTTGGATTATTCATTACTGACAGCTAAAAGGCTGATTTTTACGGACAGTATGGAAGAAGGCAGACCAGAATTATCTACTACAAGTGTTCTGGGCGGTAATTTTATAAAAAATATACATTTTAATAAATATGAAAAACAAGAAAATTTCCTGAAAATATCTGCTGAGGGAATGAAGGGAGGCCATGCAGCCGTTGATATTAACAGTGGCAGGGCTAATGCGATTAAAGTTATAAGCAGGCTTTTATATCACATATTTAAAAAAACAGATATAAAAATATGTGATATAAAAGGCGGAACTTTAATAAATAATATTCCGAACAAAGCAGAAGTTGTATTTTCATGTATGAATCCTGAACCTATTAACGACATAATAAATAAGATGAATGCAGATTTAAAATTTGAATTCAGAGATAGTGATGCAGACATTTATGTGAAACTTGAGAAAGCTGATTGCTGTGAAAGATATTTAGATGAGGAAACTGCCAGAAAAATTATAGAATGGCTGCAGCTTATACCTACAGGAACGTACATGTCGAGTCCTACAGAACCGGATTTTCCATGGACATCAAGGAACTTAGGCACAATAAATATTAAAGATGATAAAGTTATTGCAGGGTATCAGTTTAGAAGTTCGATGAAATCACATATTGATATGCTGTTTGATGAACAGAAGATACTTTGTGCAATCTTTAATATTGACTGGGAGGAAAAATTCTCTTATCCGGGATATGTTGCAGAAGCAGGAACACCTATGTATAAAGTTTACGAAAAGGTCTATGAAAAAGCTACAGGCAAAAAGCTTATAGATAAACATATACATGCAGGGACAGATGTAGGTACAATAATTAAAGGCATGGGTGGGCTTGATGTTATTGGCATAGGACCTAATACATATAAATTTCATACACCGGATGAGTGTATGGAACTTGAATCATATGATAGAGCCTACCAGTATATTGTTAAAGTTCTTGAAAATTTGTAATACTTTTGGCATAAAATTTGCGTTTGATATAAGTATAAAGTTTTTATTCTAATTTTATATTTTGGAGGATTGGTTATGAAAGAAATTCAATTTAAGCAAAACGGAAGGTTTTTCTATGGCTGGATTGTAGTGATACTTGGTCTGCTGCTTATGACTTTTGCATATGTAGGCTTTGTCTCATTGACAAGCGTTTTCGTACTGCCGGTTACTGAGGATTTAGGTTTTGAAAGAGGCGATTGGATGACTTATTTGGTTATTCTGTCTTTAGCATGCGTGGTATGTTCACCGTTCTTAGGAAAATTAATGAGCAAGAGCAGTGTCAAACTGTGGACAGCCATATCTTGTGTATTGGGATTTATAGGGTATTTCGGTTTTTCAAGAGTTGATACGCTTATGGGATTTTACTTATTTGCAATAGTTCTTGGAATTGGCTTTGCAGGGACAGCTCCAATGCCAGTGTCTATTATGATTAACAAGTGGTTTGGAGGAAAAATCAGAGGAACAGCAACAGGTATTGCTTTCCTTGGAAGCGGCCTTGGAGGAATGATTTTATCCCCAGTTTTAAATGCTGTAATTGCATCACATGGATGGAGAACCGGATATCTTGCATTAGGCGTTGTATTTATTATACTTATGGTTTTGGTGTTACTCCTGGCTAATGATAAACCGGAATCAAAAGGCTTCACAAGAATGGGTGAAGATGAAGCTGAAAAGGCTGAAAATAATGTTGTAAAGAGAGGCAAGAATCTTCAGGAAGCAATGAAAACTCCGGAATTTTATTTTGCGGTAGTATCAACAATTCTTGTAGTTTTGGCCTCAAGTGCTATACTTGCAAATTCAGTAGCTTATTTTGTGGGTTGCGGAATAGGAGAAGCAAAGGCAGCATCATTACATGGTCTTATGTTAGGTTCACTTATTATAGGAAAACCTCTCATGGGTGCAATTACTGACAGATGTGGTGTAAAGGCAAGTTCTGTATTTATTACTGTAATATTTGCAGCTACGTTTGCAGCACTGTTTATAATGCCAAGTGCAGCAGGCACCCTTGTATTTATTGTAATTATATGCTATGGACTGGGAGCCCCAACAATTACGGTTATTCCACCGCTAATGGTCAATGGCCTTTTCGGAGATAAGGATTATGGTACACTTGTTGGTGTGATGAATATGGCAACAAGCATTGGAGGAGCTTTTGGAGGTACAGTTGCAGCAAAAGTTTACGATATGACAGGAAGTTATTCAAGCTTTTGGGTAGTTGCATGTATTGCAGTTCTGTGTGCAGCTTTATGCAGGTTTATTGCATTTAAGCTCTGTGACAGTAAAGCAAGAAAAAATGAATCCATATAAATTGTATAATCAAAAATCCGGAGTGGATTCTCCGGATTTTTTGATATAATGGTTATAATGCATCATAAAAAGGAGGCTGACCAACACGATGAATATTGAAAAAAAGGATTATGAATATATTGTAAAAATATATGAAACCCTGGGTATGCAAATAAAAGACAAACCTGATTTTGAACAGTTATATAACAAATGTCTGCAACTAAAATCAGAAAGAGATAGATATTATATGGCAATGGATAATTGTGTGGACAGCTTTCATATCGCTGACAGCCAGGGTACTACAATTTTTGTAAACAAGGCTTTTGAAAACAGGTCAAAAATATCGAGAAAAAATATTATAGGTGCTAATGTTACTGAAATGGAAAGACTGGGAATATACAGACCGTCAGCAGTAAGAATTGCCTTACAGGAAAATAGGAGGATTACTCTTATACAAGGTGGTCTGGGAGGCGATGCACTGGTGACTGCAACACCGATATATGATGAAGAAGGAAAAACTTTAATTTGTGTCAGTAATGCCAGATGGGTGGATGAGCTTGAGCTTCTCGATAATTATTATCAGTCGAAAGATATAAAAGAGACCAGAGAAAACAAGAAGAAAAAATATATTTTTAAAGATGAAAAAATGATAGAGCTTTATGAGTATATACAGCAGATAGCAAAGGCTGATTCAAGTATCCTTATAAGTGGCGAAACTGGGACAGGAAAAAGTATGATAGCAAGGTATATACATGAAAACAGCAATAGAAGAAAGGGCAAATTTATAGAATTGAATTGTGCTGCAATCCCGGAAAATCTGATTGAATCTGAGATTTTCGGCTATGAATCAGGAGCTTTTACCGGAGCAAAAAAAGGCGGCAAACCGGGAATGTTTGAGCTTGCTGACGGGGGTACTTTGTTTCTGGATGAAATTGGAGATATGCCATTAATGCTGCAGAGCAAATTACTAAGTGCTATTCAAAATAAAAAGATAACAAGAATTGGCAGTACGGGAGAAAAACAGGTAGATGTGAGGATTATTACGGCAACAAACAAAGATATAGAATCACTTGTGGAGCAAAAATTGTTTAGAAGAGACTTGTATTACAGAATAAATGTTGTTCCGATTTATATGCCGGCACTTAGGGAACGAAAAAGGGATATAGAGGAACTTGTATATACCTTTTTAGAGACATTTAATGATAGGTATGGTAGGCAGGTTAAAATACTTGAAAGTGCAGCAAATATTTTAAAGCAGTATAAATGGCCGGGAAATATACGTGAGCTTGAAAATCTTATGGAAAGACTTGTGGTGACTAATAAAACAGGGTTAATCAGTGCCCAGGATATACCTAACGGGATTAAAATAATGACGGATGACAATTCAGAGGAAATACAGATTAATAAAATAATACCATTGAAAAAAGCTCTTGAAGAAACTGAAAGAAAGCTTGTTCAAATGGTGTTTGAGGAGGTGGACAGCACATATAAGGCTGCGGAACTGTTAGATATAAGTCAGTCAGGAGCAAGCAGAAAGTTTTTAAAATATGTAAAAAAGAATGACCCAGAAGTGAATTGATGACCCAAAATTGGGTGATGGATTGGCAGGCGCAAAATTCTGCAATTTTCGACAGAATGTAAAGAATTATCTAAAAATTATAACCCGGTTATGGGTTGTTTTATATAAAAATATGCTGGCACAGAGTTTGCAGTATTATATTGTAAACAAAATTTTTATAATCTTGTTACATTCAATTAGATTGGAGAGGATATCATATGAATAACAAAAAAAAGATATGCGATTGGATAGAAGAGAATAAAAAAGAATACTTCGACTTAGCAGATTTTATATGGGAGAATCCGGAGTTATCCATGCAGGAATATAAAGCTGCAGAGAAGCTTGTGGATATTCTCAGGGTAAACGGGTTTCATGTTGAAACTGGTCTGGCAGGTATGCCCACATCTTTTGTAGCAACTTATGGCGCGGGAAAGCCTGTCATAGCATTCAGTTCAGAATATGATGCACTGCCGGGACTGTCTCAAAAAAAAGACAGCATAAAATATGACCCGGTTGTAGCTATGGCGCCAGGACATGGATGCGGGCATAATCTTATGGCAGTAGGCGGAATTTTATCTGCTGTGGCGCTGAAAACATATATGAGTGAGAATGGTATCGGGGGAACTATAAAAGTGTTTGGGACGCCGGCGGAAGAACTTTGCATAGGTAAACCGTTTATGGCGCGCGAGGGACTGTTTGATGGTATAGATGCATTTATTGACTGGCATCCTAATCATTTGAACAGAGCTGCATATTGTGACACAAATGCATACTTTAATGTGAAATTTCATTTTACGGGTGTAAGCTCTCATGGTAACGCACCTTGGAACGGAAGAAGCTCATTAGATGGCGCGATGCTTATGGGGCATGCAATAGAAATGCTTAGAGAGCATATAAAACCCGGAACAGAAACATCACCGACAACTCTTAATTATGCATTCCCTGATGTAGGGAACAGTTTCCCTAATGTTGTTCCCGCTAAAACTACTATATGGTGCGTTGGCAGAATGAAAAATGCGGAAATGGCGGAAGATGTGCTGGGCAGGCTTAGCAAATGTGCAGAAGGATGTGCAATTGCAACAGGTACAACTGTAACGAGAGAGGTTATAACAGCAACACATGATATGATTCCTAATCTGCAGATGAGTAAAGTTATAGAAGAAAATCTGAAGTTTGTAGGATGCCCTGATTATTCAGAGAAAGACCAGGAAGTCGCTAAAGCAATACAAAAAGAAATGGGTGTTAAAGAAACAGGATATGATAAAAAAATTCTTGATACGGAGCTAAGCAGTCAACCTGTTTCAGACTCATCGGAGTACAGCTGGTTTGCCCCTATTGCTTTTTTAAATATTGCTTTGTCACCATCGGCAGATGTCGGATGGCATAGCTGGACTTCTGCAAGGTTTGCAGGAAGTGACGTGGGAAAAAAAGTTTTAGAAACGGTTGGAAAGGTCCTTGCATTAACAGGATATGACCTGATAGAAAATACAGATATTATAGAGAAAGCGAAAAAGGAACTTTTAGAAAGACTTGATGGCAAGACTTATGAAACCTTATTGCCTGAAGATGCAGTTCCGGATTTGACAACTAATAAAGATATTATGGATAAATTTAAGAAATAGTATTTATAGTTTATAGCTCCTGTTTGTGTGACGGGAGCCTATATTTTATATAGCAGAATGTGCTGCTTTAATGTATAATATATTTTAATATCTTATATTTGAATAGGAGCGTATAACTATATGAAAAACTTTTTTAAAGACTGGAACTACAAAAAACACGCAAAATTTGTTACAGGTGTATATCTGGCGCTCTATGCGATAGATATGACTGCAGGATATTTCATATGCAGGAAATGCTTTGACAAAATACAGGAAACAGAGGCGGAGGACTAGCGAGATGAAAGCATTCTTTGAAGAATTCAAGAAATTTGCCTTGAGGGGCAATGTAATGGATATGGCTGTAGGTATCATTGCAGGTGCTGCCTTTACAGCTATAGTCACATCTCTTGTTGACGACCTGATATCACCGCTTCTGGGACTTCTGGTAAGAGTTAATTTCTCTGACCTCAAGGTTTCGGTGCTGGGAGCAACCTTTGCCTACGGCAACTTCATAATGGCGGTTATCAACTTCCTGCTGGTGGCGTTTGTACTTTTCCTCATAATCAGGGCGATGAACAGAATATCATCAATTGGCAAAAAAGAGGAGGAAGCAAAACCGACTACCAGGGAATGTCCTTTCTGTAAAAGTGAAATTGCAATCGAGGCTACGAGATGTCCCAACTGTACATCACACCTCGAAGAAAAGGAGCAGATATGAACCTGTTTGACACTGCATATATAGGGAAACTCAAGGTCAGAAATCATTTTCTGAGATCTGCAACCTATGAGGGCAGAGCTGATGACGACGGCTCTCCAAACGATGAGATATTACGGATATACAGAGAGCTGGCAGAGGGCGGCATAGGAACAATCATAACCAGCTATACATATATAGCAGACTACGAAAAGCCTGCCGATAATCAGCTGGGCATATATTCAGATGAACTTACAGCAAAATACAAACCGCTGACAGAAGCGGCCCGCAGCGGCGGCAGCAGAATAATAATGCAGCTTGTCCATGGCTCATCGTTCAGACAGGCTGACCCCGATAATGCCGGAATTATCGGACCGTCGGCAGTTACGCATCCCGATTCCGGTCTCACACCAAGGGAAATGAGTGTATCGGACATAGCTGATATGGCAGAACTGTTTGCAAAGGCGGCAGTAAGAGCCAGGGCTGCAGGCTTTGACGGAGTTCAGATACACGCAGCTCATGGTTACCAGCTTTCACAGTGGATAACACCGATATTCAACAGGAGAAACGATGAATACGGCGGCAGTGCATTAAACAGATTTCGCATAATATCAGATGTGTACTATGCAATTAGAGAGGCAGTAGGCGCGGAGTTTCCTGTATGGATAAAAATCAATTCCTCAGATGAAGTTCCGGGCGGAATTACTATGGAGGATTTCCTTGAGATGGGCAGAGAAGCCGCAAGAATAGGAATTGATGCCATAGAGGTAAGCGGTAACAGGTGGAAGTTCCACCCGGAAACAGACAGAGCCTATTACAGAGAAGCGGCGGTGAGACTGGCAGAGCTTATTGATAAGCCTGTGATACTGACAGGCGGCCTCAGAGAGCTTGCGCAGCTTGAGGAAATAAGCGGAAGCAGTAAAGTGAACCTGTTCGGATTTTCAAGACCGCTGATAACCAATCCGGGCTTTATAAACACATTAAAATAGGGCAGTAAAAAAGCGTGGGTGTCCACGCTTTTAATATGTATTGATTTCAGTCAAAATCTCACTTAGATTACATCTGCTGTAAAGTATTCTCAGAACTATTATTCTGCTGCCTGACTCATCAGGCAGATAATATACAATGTAGTTCCCTACAGGCTTTTTTCTTATGCATATATCAGGGATAAATTCAGTTTCAGCAAGCGTACCGCTTTGAGGAAACAGACAGGTATCGTCAATAGCTGCAAGCAGTCTGTCAATAAAATCAGAGGCTGCGGCAGGGTTTGACAGTGTGACTGCGATATATCGTATAATATCATTTAAATCGGCCTCTGCTTTTTCTGAAAAGAGATAAGAATATTTAGAGTCCATACCTGCTCCTTATATTATCAATAACAGCTTTGCCGTCTGAAATACGTCCTTCTCTGACATCTTCAATGCCTTCTATTATCATCTTGGCTTCGTATATTTTCCGCAAGGTTCTTTCGTAGTATTCAATATCCATGACCACAAGGCGTCCGTAACCGTTTTTTGTGACAAATACGGGACCGTTTTCCTCAGAACAGCGGCGCTCTATATCTACTGTATCTTTTAATGCGCGCATAGGAATAATCTGCATAATAAAACCTCCTTTGTATATGGCTATATTATACTCTTAATTTAGCCACAAGTCAAGGGGCCTGAAATAGGGCAGTAAAAAAGCGTGGGTGACCACGCTTTTAAAGTACCTTTTTCAGGAATATTTTAAGTCTTTCGGACTGAGGATTGCTGAAGAATTCTTCAGGAGTGTTCTGCTCTATTATATGACCCTCGTCCATAAATACAACTCTGCTTCCCACTTCCTTGGCAAAGCCCATTTCGTGGGTTACAACAGCCATTGTCATACCCTCATCGGCAAGCTGCTTCATAACATCTAAAACTTCGCCTACCATTTCAGGGTCGAGAGCTGATGTGGGTTCGTCAAACAGCATTACCTTAGGGTGCATAGCCATAGCCCTTACTATTGCTATACGCTGTTTCTGTCCGCCCGAAAGCGATGCGGGATAAGCGTCAGCCTTGTCCATAAGACCTACGCGCTCCAAAAGTCTGTCGGCTTCCTTGTCAGCCTCCGCCTGCTTCATAAATCCTGTCTGCACAGGCGCAAGAGTTATATTTTTCCTTACTGTCATATTAGGGAACAGATTAAAGTGCTGGAAAACCATTCCCATCTGCTGCCTTACCTTGTTGATATCAACAGAAGTATCTGTGATATCAGTACCATCAAAGGTGATGGTACCTGCGTTAGGGCGTTCAAGCATGTTCAGGCATCTTAGAAATGTTGATTTGCCTGAGCCTGACGGCCCGATTATAACCAGCTTTTCGCCGGGATAAATATGTTCGGAGATGTTGTCAAGAACAAGGTTATCTCCAAAGGATTTTGAAAGATTTTTAATGTCTATCACTTT
The DNA here is from genome assembly GCA_934256595.1 of uncultured Clostridia bacterium. GTDB lineage: Bacteria > Bacillota > Clostridia > Peptostreptococcales > Anaerovoracaceae > UMGS973. The sequence continues at coordinate 3,098 of CAKQOW010000016.1, read as the reverse complement.
GACGCAGCCTCCTTTCGAGTATGCCAAGCAGCCAGGTAAGAATAAGTACGATTGTAAGGTATACGACTGCGATACCTATAAACGGCATAAACGCCTGATATGTTTTTGCCTGTACCTGTATGGCAACCTTGGTAAGATCGGCAAGACCGATAACAGTTACCAGCGATGTATCCTTAAACAGAGTGATAAGCTCGTTGCCAAGGGCAGGAAGTATATTCTTTATTGCCTGAGGAATAATGATGTGCCTCATAACAGGCACATAGCCCATACCGAGAGATCTGCCGGCTTCCATCTGGCCCTTGTCTATCGACATAATACCTGAACGTATGATTTCCGAAACATATGCGCCCGAGTTTATACCCATGGTAATTATCGCTATCATAACAAGATTTCTGCTGGATGCAAATACTATAAAGCCCATAATCAGCAGCTGTACCATCATTGGTGTTCCTCTGATTACGGTTGTATATATTTTGCATATGGCATTGAGTATGCCGAGAAGTATATTCTTATGACCCGGAGCCTGCTGATCGTGTGATGTACGAACCACCGCAACCAGTACACCGAGAATTACGCCAAGGCACAGTGCCCCCAGCGTTACTTCAAATGATATTCCTAGACCCTTCAGATATGCAATCCACCTGTTGTTTTCAATAAAACTCTGGGCAAATTGCGCTTCAAGACCTGAAAACATATTTGTTCACCTCACATTTCTTCTGTCTTATCAATGAAAAAGGGGATGGCATCAGCCACCCCTTATTAATGCTAATGTTTATTCAGCCTTGATGTACTTGTCCAGGATTTCCTGCACTGTGCCGTCTTCAATGAGCTCTTTGAGAGCATTGTTTACAGCTTCAAGAAGTTCAGGGTTGTCCTTTGAAATACCTATTGCATAATCTTCTGTTACATATTCAGTGTCAAGAATCTTAAGTCCGTCGTTTGCAGCTACGAATTCCTTAGCCGGCTGGCTGTCGATAACAACTGCATTAACCTTCCCTGCAAGCAGAGCCTGAATAGCAGTAGCTCCGTTTGTGTATGCGATTACGTGATCTTCGCCGTATCCGCCGTTTTCAGGAGTGTCTGAGCAGTAAATGTAACCTGTAGTACCTTCCTGTGTTCCGATCATCTTGTCGTTGGCAAGATCGTCAACAGTCTTGATGTCTGAGTCCTCGGGAACGATAACAACCTGTACGCCTGTTGCATATGAGTCTGTGAAGTCAACGTTCTTCTGTCTGTCAGGTGTTACTGTAAGACCTGCCATAGCGATGTCAGCCTTGCCGCCCTGTACTGCTGTAAGTACTGATGAGAAATCCATATCGTCAACTACAAGCTCAAGACCAAGCTTTGCAGCAATCTTCTCTGCGATTTCAACGTCGATACCTTCGAATCCGCCGCTGTCATTTGTCATTTCGTATGGAGGAAAAGCTGCGTTTGTTGCCATATGAAGCTTGCCTGCCTCTACTGTTGATAAACCGTTTTCATCCGATGAACCGCCGCCGCATGCTGTGAAAGCAAAAACCATTGCAACGGTTAAAACTACTGCTAATAATTTTTTCATAACTAAATTCCTTTCTTATTGTTTATAGATGTATAATAATATTCGCTGAATATTTATTAAGTGTAACGAACAATTGTGATTTTACTACTGTTTTTGTAATATGTCAATAGTTTTTCATAAAAAATTATGAATAAATATTTAAAAAAACTGAAAAATACCGCATAAACGCAAAAAAATAATGAATAAAACGTGAATATGCATAAATTTTATGCACGAACGAATAAAATATCCTTTTAATATGTAGGAAATTGATATATACTTATATCATAACAGACACAGAAGGGCGCAGAGTTAATGGAGGAAATAAGAGATATACTGAGGAAATTCAACGAAGAACAAAACCGGGGCAGGTTTCACACACCGGAAAACCTTGCCAAACCCATATCGATAGAGGCAGGGGAGCTTCTGGAATGTTTCCGGTGTAACAATGAATACGACAGAGAGGCGCTTTGCGATGAGACTGCAGACGTTATGCTGTACTGTATAATGCTTGCGGACGCCATAAATGCCGATTTAAAAACAGAGCTTCTGCGCAAAATAAAGAAGAACGGGGAGAATATCCTGCAGACAGGAGCAGAGGCAGCAGCGCCAAATACAATGAGTTGCAGCAGTATTTATATGCAAAGGAGAATGTTATGAGCAGATTATCGGAAAGATTTTTTAGAGAAGCGAAGGATTTTATGGATGCAAACAAATTTGAGAATGAGGAACAGGCCAATGCGGCGCTGCAAGACTTTATAGAACAGTATAATGAAAGCCTGCGGAGTGATACAGGCAGAAACCCCGAAACATCGTGGGATTACCTCGATATGGCAGTCGATGCTCCGACAGAAAAAGAAGCCGTGAAATATGCCAAAAAAGCGCTGGAGCTTGATGCATACTGCACGGATGCAGAGGTTATGATTGCTGATATTCAGTATGGCAGAGATCCCGAAAAATTCAAAAAGAAGCTTGAAAAAATCATAGCAAAAACAGAAAAGCATCTTAGAGAAGAAGGTTTCTTTGATGATGACTGCATAGGAGATTTCTGGGGAATACTTGAAACAAGACCGTATATTAGAGCAAGACATGCATATATTGAGCTTCTTGTTGCTCTTGGCAAATACAAAAAAGCGATAGAAGAGTGTGAGGAGATGCTTGAGCTTAACAGGAGCGACAATACAGGCAGCAGATATACGCTTATGGGGCTTTATGCACATTTTGAAAACGAGGTTTCTGCAATAAGGCTTTACAAAAAATACAATGAGTGTTCGGTGCATATGCTGCTGCCGCTTATAGCCCTCTATTACAAGACAGACAGCTATAAGATGGCGGAAAAATATCTGGGCCTCATAAGGGGAGAAGGCTTTGACGACTACTTCCTTGCTTTTGAAGATATTTATGATGATGACGAAGACGACGATATGCCTTTTATAGACGGATACTGCAGAGAATCGGCGGAAGAGGTTGACTATGCAATAGAACAGTGTTCATTCCTGTACATATCGACTCCAGGCGTGCTGGAATGGATAGGACAGAAAGTAAATAAAGACTATTAAAG
>CAKQOW010000015.1 GCA_934256595.1 uncultured Clostridia bacterium | reverse complement strand
CCCTGTTAATATGCAAAGGAAAAACCAATGATATACGCAAGAAAAGTGCTGGAAAAGGACTGCTGCAGTATATATCTTGCAGCGGATATCAAATGCCTTGACTACCACACCCCATGCAGACTTACTGCAGACATTTCAGGTCAGGAATATACGGTGAGCTGCGGCGATGTGCTGCTTTTCAGAAACGCTCTGAAGCCGTACATAAGAAACCCTGAAAAAACAGAGCAGAGAGGAGCATCTGTTTTCTCATCGGAGGACTGCCGCACATACATATACAGAGAGGGCGAGGGCATATATATGCAGATTACCGCAGGAGGCGGTAATGATATCCTGTGCACCTTTGAGGTTACCGCAGGTGACCTTGCCGCCCTTTACAAAGCAATAGATTTAAGATGGTACAACAGGACCCTGCCTGTGTACCGCTGACTTACCTGCTGTTTTCTTTCTTCATAGTACGAAACAGCAGTTTTTTTAATGCCTGCCATTTGAACGGAACCAGGGGATACAGATAAGAGGTTCCTGCCAGAGTCCTTGTAAATGCAATTACGGCTATAATAATCAGAAGCGCGATTATTCCGCCTAAATAACCGAAAACAAACACACCTGTAAGCAGCAGTATCCTTGCGAATTTAACCGCAAAGGAAAGCTCAATGCTTGGCTGGGTAAATGCCGCAAGAGCGACAACTGCCATACAGAAAATAGTCTGAGGAATAAACCAGCCTGATTCTATGGAAAATTCGCCCAGCAGCAGCGCTCCTATTACCGAAAGCGACATTCCGAGGGATTCCGGTGTGTTGAGGGAGGCCAGCTTGAGTCCGTCTATTGCGGCTTCAATCAGTATGAACTGCCAGAATATCGGTATGGCATAATCCTCATCGGGTATAAAAAATTTAATAATATCGGGAGCGTCTATATATTCCTCCGTCAGCATCAGATATACAGGAGTCAGAAACAGAATTACAAGGAAGTTAATCAGCCTCAGAGCTCTGAAATAGCTGCCTGTAATTGCAGGGAAATAGTAATCGTCAACGTCCTGCACAAAATCAAAAATTCCTACGGGTATCAGAATTACGGTAGGCGTATTGTCGGTTATGATTGCAATTTTCCCCTCCGTTATATGCGCGGACACCACGTCGGGCCTTTGTGTGTATCTTACTTTCGGAAACGGGTTCAGAGGGCTTTTTTTGCCCATAGCCTCCACCAGCGACTGCTCTCCCACTGTCAGAGTATCCACCTTTATATCCCTTATCGCCTTACCTACTCTTTTGACTATCTTTTCATCGGCAAGCCCTTTCATATATACAATACATACATCGGTTTTGGATACGCTGCCGACGGCGTAGTTTCTGACTATGAGGCGATTGTCACGAATTCTTCTTCGCACAAGAGCTATATTGCTCATAAATGTTTCTGTAAATCCGTCCTTTGCGCCGCGCAGGCTCTTTTCCTTCTGAGGTTCGTTTACGGCTCTTGAGGGATATTCCCTTACGTCCATTATTATGACTTTGTCAAAGCCGTCTACGACAAGAGGCACAAGTCCCGAATAAAGAAACTTTATTACTGCATTGACATCAGCCTCGGAAACCGAGTCTAAAAGCGTGATGCTGTTTGCGATAAAATCATCTGCAGTTTTTGATTTTTCTATCCGGCTTTGTGTTATGGACAGCAGGTCGGTCATAATCTGCTGCATTATGTGGCCTCTGACAAGCCCGTCTATAAAAAAGAGGGAGGCATTTCTGCCGCCTATGATGACAGGGTGCTCTACAAGGTCGAAACATTCCTCAAGAGGCAGCTTTTCGCGCATTGTCTTTAAAAAATAATCGTATTTATTCATAAGTATTCTCCTGATATGACTTTATTCTGTATTATTATTGCACCGGCGCCGTAAATTAATACATAGCGCGTGTGTACTGTATTATATTTGTTTTTGTATAGAAACCTGTGAGAATTTGTTGTATTATATATATTAAAGAGTGATTATTGAATTTGGAGGAATTACAATGGAATTTGACAGCAAGGCATATATAGGAGAATATATCGAAAGAGCGAGAAAGGCTCAGGCTGAATTTGAAAAAATGAGCCAGGAGGAAGTGGATCTGGCCGTAAAGACAATAGCCAAGGTCGTGTATGACAATGCAGAGTATCTGGCCGAGATAGCGGTAGAAGAAACAGGAATGGGAAACGTTCCCGACAAGATAGCCAAAAACAAACAGAAATCAAAGATAATATGGAACAACCTCAAAGGCAAGAAGTCAAGAGGCATACTTGATACAGATGAAACCACAGGCATAACCAGAATAGCAAAGCCTGTAGGAGTTGTTGCGGCGATAACACCGTGCACCAACCCTATAGTTACACCTATGAGCAACGCCATGTTTGCGCTTAAATGCGGCAATGCCATAGTTATAACGCCTCATCACAAATCTATCAAATGTAGCACCAAAACAGTTGATATGATGAATGCAGAGCTTGCAAGGCTGGGATATCCAAAGAATCTGATACAGATTATAGATCAGCAGTCAAGAGAAAACACCAGAACTCTCATATCCTCTGCAGACGTTGTGGTTGCAACCGGCGGAGCAGGCATGGTAAACGCAGCGTACAGCTCAGGCAGACCGGCTCTTGGCGTAGGCGCAGGCAATGTTCAGTGCATTATAGACGAGGGATATGACTTCAAAACAGCGGTTCCTAAGATAATACAGGGAAGAACCTTTGACTACGGTATCATATGCTCCGGAGAACAGTCGGTAATCTGCCCGGAGGAGAATTTTGAGGATATTATGGCAGAGTTTGAGGCAAACGGCGCATATATAGCGAGAACTCCGCAGGAGCTTGACGGTATCAGAGCTGCTCTGTTTGAGGACGGCAAGCCTAACAGACATTCTGTAGGACAGTCGCCTGCCAAAATAGCGCAGATGGCAGGACTTGATATCCCTGAGGACACCAAAATCATAGTTGCGCTGGCAGAGGCGGCGGCAGACAGAGATCCTCTGGGCGGCGAAAAAATGGCTCCTGTAATTGCAGCATACAAGTATTCCGATTTAGACGAGGGAATAAACATAGCAAGAGAAAATCTCGAAAAGGAAGGCAAGGGCCACAGCGTTTCATTCCACTCCGATTCCGAGGAGCACATCAGACACGTGGGCGAGGAGCTTTGCGTATCAAGATTTGTCATAAATCAGGTGTGCGCAAGCAGCGCCGGCGGCAGCTTCTACAACGGACTGGCTCCTACAAACACATTGGGCTGCGGCACATGGGGACACAACTCCATATCCGAAAACCTCGATTACAAGCACCTTATGAACGTATCGAGAATTGCAAGATACATGCCGGACAACTATGTGCCGTCAGATGAGGAACTATGGGGCTAGAAGTGTGAAGGAGCTGTGAACAAAACCTTTTCACAAGCGACATCAAAACGACCGATTTATGACATACTGATATGTATAATAGGTATTGTAAGAGATAGATTTTTTCACAGTTTCATATATAGACAGATATGAAACACCTCCTTCAAAAAATATAAAAAATTAGATTAAAAAATAAGTTCTGTACCCGCGGAGCTTATTTTTTATTGTGATTTAGGAGAAAATGGAGTAAAATCTAGTATAGATATATTGGGAGGAAGAAAGTTATGAAAAAATTATTATCCATGCTGTTATCGGCAGTCTTGATTTTTACAATGATATCTGCTGCGGGACAGAGCGTGTTTGCAGGAAACAGTATAGAGGCTGTGAATTTCAACAGCGCTGACGGCGCATATGTAAATATGATAGAAGTAGCAGGGGGAAGCACATCGTCTGTTGATATTAAGATGCCTCAAAAGGGTATAATGGTGCTGTTTTTTGTAAACGGCATACCTGCGGACTGCAGCGTCAGCGTTAAAGACAGCAAAGGAGCAGACAGGGGGACAGTCAGACTTGAAAAGAGCAGTGAAGAGATGAATCTTCCTGTATATTATGATAAGGCAGGGACATATACCTATACATTCAGCGGAGAGTCTGCCGGAAGCTTCAGCCTTGAATATCAGGCGGGATATGCTCCTGTAAAGGGCACACTCAAAAACAACAAAGTATTTTACGGTTCAAGCCCTGAGGGATATGCGTATTACAAGATAAATATTCCAGGAAACGGCTATATAACTGTAAATACAGAGTCGATGATTTACGGTGATACTGCTGCGGGAGTGCAGCTTACATCTGCGGACAAAAAATCATATTTTAAAGATTATGAGCTGTTTACAGATGGTGAGGCAATCAAAATGGGAGTTTCAAAGGGTACATATTATTTAAAGGTTTCTTTGAGCAATCCATATGATGTATATAGCCTAAAGTACTCCTTTAAATCGGTTAAAGCCATGGCAGGAAGCAGTAAGTCCAAGGCGCAGACAATAAAAAAGGGAGCTGTTAAAAAAGGCATAATATCAGCATCACAAAAGAGCTCAAAGGCGGACTGGTACAGGTTTACAATAAACAAAACACAGAATGTTGATATAAGTGTGTACACAGATACAAATATGGGTGGAAACACTGACGGCGGAATTAAAATATCATTTTACCAAAAGGGTAAAAGCTATGCTTTTGGAAAATCAGTGCTGAATAATGAGCAGCCTGAAAAAGTTCTTTTCCCTTATTCAAATCCGTCGACTAAGAAACTTGCTCCCGGAACATATTATATCAAGGTTCAGAAAACAGGAAACTGTAACGGCTATTACAGACTTAAATGGGAGAAATAAATTCAAATATAAAGATACAAAAGGAGGGCGGCTATGAACCAGACCGAAAGGCGCAGCAGAATACTTGATATTCTGGGAGATGCCGATACCAGCATATCTGCCTCAAAGCTTGCTGCTGAATTTGGAGTCACAAGGCAGATAATTGTTTCGGATATTGCTATTCTTCGTGCAAACGGACACAAAATAATTGCGACCCAGAGAGGCTATGTCATTGAGAAATCAGAAGATGACTCTATTGTCGAAAGCATAGTGTGCAGACACAGCGCAGAGGATACACTGCAGGAGTTTTACATAATCATAGATAACGGAGGCTGCATCGACAATGTAATAGTCGAGCACCCTATATACGGACAGATAAGCGCAGACCTTAACATCAGGTCAAGATATGATGCAGATGAATTTGTACGTATTGCAAAAGCCACCAATGCGACGCAGCTTTGTGACCTGACAGGCGGACTTCATATCCATATGATAAGAGTGTCCGACAAAGATGCATATCTGCGTATCCTCAAAGGTCTTGAGCAGGCAGGTATACTGGTGGAGACAAAATAATACAGGACAGAAATTCCGGTTACATGCCGGAATTTTTTTGTCAGGTGTCAGGACTGTATGACGATAATTGAAGTTTTTTTCCCTGTATCAGAGATATGTTTGCTCCCAGGCAGCGCTTAATATATAGCTAGAGGATAGTGCAGAATCGTGTTTACGAGGGAGAAAAAAATGTGTAAGAGTATAGAAAACAGAATTATCGGAGGAATGTTCGGACTTGCAGTAGGCGAGGCCGAGGCAATAGCGCCTGACGGCGCCGAGAAAAAAAGCTGGTCCAGAAGTACAGGACTCTGCCTTTGCACTGCCGACGGGTTTTTGTGCGAAAAAAACTACAGAGGAATTATGCAGAACATGGCGGACTTTACGGAGTATCTCAAATTTGTGCCGCCGGAAAAAAACTTCTATATAGGCGATGATGTGGCGGCTGCCATAGAAGCATACCGCAAAGGCAGCAAAATCTGCGGGTTTCGCGCAGGTTCCGAAAGCAACGGATACGGCTCTGTGGTAAGAATGATACCGGTTGCCATATATCTGGGCGAGATTGATTTTCTTGAGTGTGAGCTTGGCCATCAGGAGATGAAAATAATTCATGATACAGTAAGGATTATCAACAACCACTCCTTCAGCATTGTGGCCTGCTCCATATATGTGACAGTAGGAAGACTGCTGCTGGGAGGCTTTTCAATCGAAGAGAGCATATATGAGGCTATAAGACTTGTCAGCAGGTATTACTCCGGCAGTCCTTTTTACAGGAGAGCGCTTGTGGAACTGAGGGATTTATATAATATGGATATATTCAGGCTTCTGCCGGAGGCGGTAATATACGGCAGTGAAAATTCCGTCAGAACTGTTGAAGCTGCAATCTGGTGCCTCATAAACAGCGAAAACTACGAGGATTGTATACGTATGGCAAAGCATCTGGGAGGAGATTCTGATGTGGTATGCTCTGCCACAGGTGGTCTTGCAGGGCTATGCTACGGCTTTGACGGTATACCGGAGGAGTGGATAAAACGACTCAAATCACAGAGGGAGATAAAAGAAATAAGCAAAAAAATGGCTGAGAGATTTAAGTAAATCCCACAGCATCAGTTTAGGAAGAATACAGCAAGATTAAGATATGCCGCAAAGGATATCCACAATATATACGGTACAAGCAGATAACCGGCTTTTCTGTCTATGTTTCCAAAGGTTACTGTCGTATCAAGAACAAGCAGCCACAGCAGTATTATCCAGAGGAACGCAACCAGATACTGACACAGTCCGAAAAATATAAAGGGCCATATGACATTTACCGCAAGCTGTATATAAAATAAATAAAGAGCGTTTGTCCTGTCGGGATCAGCCGAGCTGTATATGCGAAGCGAGGCTATCCCCGTCATAATATAGAGAACAGTCCATACGGCGGGGAACACCCACGCCGGAGGTGAAAGCGGAGGAAGCGCAAGCTCACCGTAGGAGGCGGCTGCGTCTGAAACTACAAGCCACGACAGGGCGCCTGAAACAAGAGGCGCAAGTGTAATTAAAATCTTTTTCATATATAAAATATATTATCTTGCCGGGTTTATATGCATTGTTTGTGAACTTCTCGTGAATTTTAACCATATGTCTATTACAGCCGCCGGTTTTATGATAAAATAAACAAAACTAAAAAATTTGTTTTATGAGGTGTGATATGAAAAAAGCATTAGCATTATTTCTTATCCTTGCATTAGGATCAGCAATGATATTAACAGGCTGCGGCAGCGAGCCTTACGATTACGATCTTACCAAATATGTCAAGGTTGGAGAATACAAAGGACTTGAATACAAAAATCCGGGCAAGATAAAAGTATCGGACAAAGAAATAAAAGATGCAATTCAGGAGGACTTAGACGAAGCCAAATCACTTAAAGATGTCGAGGACGGCAAGGTGCACGACGGTGACACGGTAAACATCGATTATACAGGCAAGATTGACGGTAAAGAGTTTGAAAACGGCTCCGCAGAGGGCAGCACTCTTGAAATAGGCAGCAAGACTATGATAGACGGATTTGAAGCCGGACTTGTGGGAGCCAAAGTCGGAGACACAGTGACACTTAATCTTACTTTCCCTGATCCGTACCCGAACAACGAGGATCTTTCAGGCAAGGACGTTGTGTTTGAGGTTAAAATCAATTCATCCCAGGAGAACGTAACTCCTACAGAGAAGGAATATGTGGCGCAGAGCTCAGAGTATGATACTGTTGCGGATTACGAAAAGGCTGTCAAAGAAGAACTTTACACAAACAAAGAAAACGAACAGAAGCAGGAAATAGAAACTTACCTGTGGGGAATTATCACAGACAGCTCGGAAGTAATCAAATATCCTGAAAAGGAGCTTGAGTCATACAAGGAAAAACAGAAACAGTATGTAGAGGACTACGCCGAGAAAAACAGCATGGAATATGCCGACGTTATCGAAAGCACATACGGTATGACCGAGGAGGAGTTCAACGAGGAGCTTGACAGCGCTGCGCAGACAAACGCCAAGGAGCAGATGATAGTTTACTATATCGCAAGACAGGAAGGTCTTGAGGTTGCCAATTCCGAATACAAGGATTTTGTAGCTGCACAGCTTGAGTCAATAGGCTATACAGCCAAGGAATTTGAGGAATATACAGGTTCTTCATATGAGGACTATGTGGGCGGCGAGGAGTATATCATGTACTATATGCTGTACGAAAAGGTTATGGATATGGTAGTTGAGAATGCTAAAGGCGTAGACAAGCTTTCAACAGATAAATAGCAGAATTTATTGTCAAAGCTGAAATTTTGAAATTTCATATTGAAAATGGCTGTAATATGTGGTAGTATTGTTTCGTTAGTTTACGTGACCATATATTACAGTTTTTTATATGGTATGAAAAAACTATGATTCTCTGGAGAGACCCTTTAAGGGCGCCGAAGGTTTAAGCATACAGGACTAAGCAACCTGTAAGTGATATCTCAGGCACAAAGGACAGAGCATAGGTCAGCTTATGCATCTCTCTGGAAGTCGAGCTAATCGGCTTTTTTTATTTGCTTAAGTTTTATTTGAGAGGGAGAAATCAAAATGACATTTATGGACTTTTTAACAAAACTCGATAATCTGGCATGGGGCGTGCCTATGCTTATACTCATTATGGGTACAGGTCTTCTGCTTACCGTAAGGCTTGGAGTGCTGCAGTTCCGCAAGCTGGGACTGGCGCTGCGCTATATGGTCAAAAACGAAAAAGACGGTGTAGGCGAGGTTACAAGCTTCGGAGCGTTATGTACGGCGCTGTCGGCTACAGTAGGTACAGGTAATATCGTAGGTGTTGCGGGAGCAATACTTGCAGGAGGACCGGGAGCGGTATTCTGGATGTTTATAGCAGCCTGCATAGGTATGGCTACAAAATATGCAGAAGGACTTCTTGCAGTCAAATACAGAGTTATTGACAAAGAGGGACATGCTCTGGGCGGACCGTTTTACTACATAGAAAGAGGTATGGGCAGGAACTGGAAATGGCTTGCTAAAATATTTGCATTTTTCGGCGTGGGAGCAGGACTTCTGGGCATAGGTACAATTACGCAGGTAAACGGTATCTCAACAGCAGTAAACAACTTTGCAGATCCTAACGGCGCTCACATTGCATTTACAATGAACGGCATTGGCTATACATGGGCAACACTAGTTACGGCAATAGTTGTAGCGGTGGCAGTAGCACTTGTAGTAATCGGCGGAATTAAGAGAATTGCCAGCGTATCATCAGTGGTAGTACCGTTTATGATGGTGCTTTATGTAGTATTATGTGTTGCAATACTGATAGTTAATATACAGGAAATCCCTGCAGCAGTTAAGGAAATCGTTGAGGGAGCTTTCGGAGCAAGAGCCGCAGCAGGCGGAGCGCTGGGTGCAATGTTTATCGCAATGCAGAAGGGTGTTGCGAGAGGAGTATTCTCAAATGAGGCAGGTCTTGGTTCAGCGCCTATCGCAGCAGCTGCAGCTCAGACTAAAGAGCCTGTAAGACAGGGTCTTGTTACAATGACAGGTACTTTCCTTGACACAATAATCATCTGTATGATGACTGCGCTTACAATCCTTGTTACAAACTCACACGGAGTTGAAGGCCTTGAAGGCGCTGCAATAACAGCGACAGCTTTCGGTGAGGGACTTCCTTGGAACACGCAGACAGGAGCCTTCTTCCTGATGCTGTGTCTTGCATTCTTCGCATTCACAACAATTCTCGGCTGGGACTACTATTCCGAAAGATGTCTTGAATATCTCATAGGCGGCAAAAAAACGGGAGTGCTTATGACTTACAAGTGGCTCTACATAGCGGCTGTTTTCATCGGACCTTTCCTGACATTTGAGGCAGTATGGACAATAGCCGATATATTCAATGGATTTATGGCTATACCTAACCTGATAGCGCTGGTGGCATTAAGCGGCGTTGTAGCGGCAGAAACCAGGAGCTATTTCTCAAGGTTAAAAGCAGGTCACATATCGGACAGATAATATTATATAGTTTTGAAACAGGCAGTCTGGATAAACGGATTGCCTGCTTTTTAGTAGATTGAGAAACTGTCAGAACACATCAAAAAATGCTGGTGAAAATAAATACAGTCAGATTTACAGCCCTTAACGGCATATACAGAGCACTTGACTGCCAGCCCGGAGATATATTAGAATATATACCTGACGAAGGAGAGGATTAAAATGAAAGCGATAATATATACATCAAATACGGGCTTTACGAGAAAATATGCACAGATGCTGTCAGATGTGCTGTCACTTCCCGCATACAACGCGGGACTTGGAGAAGACAGAAAATCACTTTCAAAGGGTGATGACGTCATATATATGGGCTGGATAAGCGCAAACAAAATAGAGGGCCTCAAAAAAGCGGGCAGAAGATACAATATCAGAGCTGTATGCCCCTGCGGAATTTCCGAAAACGCAGACAGTATTATGAAAGACCTGAGAGAGAAAAACAGCATAGACGGTGAAATACCTGTTTTCTATCTGAGAGGCGGTATGGATTTTTCAAAGCTTACGGGCGTTCAGAAAAAAATGCTTATGATGTTCGGAAACGTATTAAAAAAGACAGCCGAAACAGGAACCGATGAAGCCGAGAGAAAAAAGGCAAAGGAGCTTATTAAAATACTTGATAAAGGTGCGGACTTTACAGACAGAATGAAGCTCAGACCCGTTATTGAATGGTACGGGGAATTTATACAGAAATAATTTTAAACCTGCAGGAGAAATATATGGTATTAAAAGATCTTGAAATAGGAAAAAGCGCCAGAATAACAGCAGTTGGAGGGCAGGGAGCCCTCAGACAGCATTTTCTGGATATGGGGGTTGTGCCGGGAGCAGAGATAAAGCTTATGAAGCTTGCGCCTATGGGCGACCCCATGGAATTCAGAATACACGGATATGAGCTTACGCTCAGAGTTGCCGATGCGGAAAAAATAGAAATTGAGGATATATCATATTCTGACAGCGATGCAGCCGGTGAAGAGAAGCTGCGCAGCAAAAAATCAGAGACAGACCACCCGGGACTTGGAGAGGGTGGTATATACCACGTCAAAACCGACGGTATACCTCTGCCGGAGGGTGAGACAATAACCTTCGCGCTGGTTGGGAATCAGAACTGCGGCAAGACTACACTGTTTAACCAGCTTACAGGCTCAAACCAGCATGTGGGCAATTTCCCGGGAGTTACGGTAGACAGAAAAGACGGAGTAATAAAAGGGCACAGCAACACACTTGTTACGGACCTTCCGGGCATATATTCGATGTCACCGTATACAAGCGAGGAAATCGTAACAAGACAGTTTCTGATGGAAGATAAGCCTAAGGGCATTATAAATATTGTGGATGCCTCAAATATAGAGAGAAACCTTTATCTGACAATGCAGCTTATGGAGCTGGACATACCCATGGTGCTTGCCCTTAATATGATGGACGAGGTCAGAGAAAACGGAGGTGCTGTTCTTGTCAACGAGATGGAACAGACTCTGGGTATTCCGGTGGTGCCTATATCTGCAGCTAAAAATGAAGGAATAAGCGAACTTGTAGATCATGCCATACATGTGGCAAAGTATCAGGAAAAACCGGGGCGTACGGATTTCTGCAGTCCTGAGGAGCACAGCGGCGCTGTACACAGATGCCTGCATGGTATAATGCACCTGATTGAGGATCATGCAAAAGCGGCGCAGATTCCTCTCAGATTTGCAGCCAGCAAGCTTGCAGAAGGCGACAGTATGATACTGGAGCAGCTTAAGCTTGATGACAACGAAAAGGGCATGCTGGAGCATATCATACGACAGATGGAAGAAGAACGCGGACTTGACCAGGCCGCAGCTGTTGCAGATATGAGAGTGTCGTTTATACATAGAGTGTGCAAGGCTACCGTAATAAAGCCTAAAGAAAGCAGGGAACATGCGCGCAGCGTGAAAATAGACAGAGTGCTTACGGGCAGATATACGGCAATTCCCGCATTCGTATGTATAATGGGGCTTGTATTCTGGCTTACCTTCGGAGTTATCGGATCATTTCTTTCTGCCTTGCTTGACAGCGGGCTGGGCTGGCTGACAGAGCTTGTGGATCACGGTCTTGAAGTCTACCGGATAAATCCGGTGGTTCATTCGCTGGTTATAGACGGAATTTTCAAGGGAGTGGGAAGCGTACTCGCATTTCTCCCTATAATAGTTACGCTGTTTTTCTTCCTGTCCATATTAGAGGACAGCGGATATATGGCAAGGGTGGCCTTTGTAATGGACAAGCTGCTCAGAAAAATAGGTCTGTCCGGAAGAAGTATAGTTCCTATGCTGATAGGCTTTGGCTGTACTGTTCCCGGAGTTATGGCAAGCAGGACACTGCCGTCCGAAAGGGACCGTAAAATGACCATATTGCTGACGCCGTTTATGAGTTGCTCGGCAAAACTTCCGATATACGGCTTCTTTTCGGCAGCGTTTTTCCCGGATAAAAGCGCGCTGGTGATGATTATACTGTATTTCACAGGCATTGCAGTGGGAATACTGTTCGCGCTTCTTACGCGTGGAATTATGTTTAAGGGCGAGCCGGTTCCTTTTGTTATGGAGCTTCCAAACTATCGCTTCCCGGGAGCTAAGAACGTAGGTCAGCTGCTCTGGGAAAAGGCAAAGGATTTCCTGCAGAGAGCGTTTACCGTTATATTTGTGGCAACCATTGTAATCTGGTGCCTGCAGACCTTTGACAGCCGGCTTAATGTTGTTACCGATTCCCAGGACAGTCTGCTGGCGATGCTTGCCGGCTTTATAGCTCCGGTATTTGCGCCCCTTGGCTTTGGCGACTGGAGAATATCGACAGCCCTTATTACAGGATTTATGGCAAAGGAAAGCGTAGTCGCAACTCTTACAGTTCTTACTGACGGCATAAACATAACCTCGATAATTACACCGCTTGCGGCAGCGGCGCTTCTGGTGTTCTGTCTGCTTTATACTCCATGCGTTGCAGCCATAACATCGATTAAAAGAGAGCTTGGTTCAAAATGGGCGACAGGTGTGGTTATATGCCAGTGCGTGATTGCGTGGATATGCGCATGGATTGTATATTTTGCAGGCAGCCTGATATAGCGGATAAAGGCGGTGAGCGGTTTATGAATATTCCTACTGTGATAGTTCTGATACTGATAGCGGCAGCGCTGGCGGCTGCGGTTATACATATGATAAAAAACAGAAACAGCTGCGGAAGCTGCGGCGGGTGCGGCAGTTATGAAAGCTGCAGCCGATGTAAAAAGTCAAAATAAGGAATAATATATATAAAAACCTTGCTCAGGGAATTTCTCTGAACAAGGTCTTTTTTGTTATTTCAGTTCGTCAAGTATATCCGGAAACGGCTCCAGTGACCGTTTCAGAATACCATGCATATGAGCGATGGCAATACCGTAGTTTGTAACGGGTATGCCGCTTTCTTTACAGCAGCCTATGCGGTATTTCATTTCACGTTCGTTCAGCATACAGCCGCCGCAGTGAACGACCAGAGCATACTGTGACATATCAGACGGGAAATCGCCGCCTGAGGTAAAGGCAAATTTCAGCTTTTTGCCCGTATGCTTTTCAATCCACGCAGGCATTTTGACGGTTCCTATGTCCTCACACTGTCTGTGATGAGTGCAGCCCTCCGAGATGAGAACCGTATCTCCGTCCTCAAGTCTGTCAAGCGCGGCGGCTCCCTTTACAGCCTGTCTTAAATCGCCCTTGTAATTTGCAAACAGTATTGAAAACGATGTAAGCATTATGTCGCCCGGGACAATTCTGTCCACATATTCAAACACCTGTGAGTCCGTAACCACTAACCTTGGCTTTTCGCCAAGAGCGGCAAGTGTTCTTTCTAGCTCTGTTTCTCTTGTAACCATGCAGACTGCTCCGGTATCGAGAATATCTCTTATGGTCTGCTGCTGCGGCAGTATCAGTCTGCCCTTTGGAGCAGCGCTGTCTACAGGCACGACAAGTACGATAACATCGTCGGGAGCTATAAGGTGGGCTATTACTCGCTTATCCTGCTTCTGCACTTTTGACAGGGAGCCGATAAGCTCCTTAAGCTCATATATATTTGTGTTTGTCAGAGCGCTTACATATATTGAGTTTCCGTCTGCCTTAGGGATACTGCTTAGCAGATCAGACTTGTTACAAGCGATTACATAGCTTATATTCCTCTCCTTAAAGCTTTTGATAAGCTCAAGCTCCGGAGGCTGAAGCTCTCTGGAAGCGTCGGTAACGAGAACCGCTATGTCCGTTTTGTTAAGTACGGACAGCGCCTTTTCAACTCTTAATTTTCCCAAATCTCCCTCGTCATCAATACCGGGGGTGTCGATAATTACCACAGGGCCAAGGGGCAGAAGCTCCATTGCTTTTCTGACAGGGTCGGTTGTAGTTCCCTTTGTTTCTGAAACCACGCACAGCTCCTGACCTGTAACGGCGTTGACAAGACTTGACTTGCCTGCATTCCTCATTCCGAAAAACCCTATATGCAGTCTTTCTGCAGATACCTGTTCATTGAGACTCATAATATTCTCCCTGCTAGAAACGGAAATCACGTCTGTTTGAAGCTCTGATTTCTTCCACGTTTTCTTTTGCGATAGCCTTTACCTTCGGAGCAGGTATTTTTTCAAGCTCCTTTTCAATCAGGGCAAATCCTGTTTTCTTAGTATCATCACCTGCGTAGTCGGTAAGATATTCTGTAAGTGTCATAAGAGCATTAGGGTGACAGCAGTTTAAAATCTGTCCGTTTTTGCAAAGTGACATAAATCTGTCGCCTGTTCTGCCCTCGCGGTAGCAGGCAGTGCAGAATGACGGAATATATCCAAGCTTCATAAGCCAGTTTACAACCTCGTCGAGAGTTCTCTGGTCGGATACATCAAACTGCTCCGAGTCGTGAGGTCTTTCTTCCTCTGTGTAGCCGCCCACCGATGTACGTGAGCCTCCGCTTATCTGGGATATTCCGATGGAAAGAGCCTTTTCACGTACCTTTTCGCCCTCTCTTGTGGAGATTATCATTCCGGTGTACGGTACGGCTATTCTGATGCAGGCGATTATCTTTTCGAAAAGCTCGTCGCTTATGCTGTTGTCAAATGCGCTCGGGTCTATGTCATCGGCGCGCTTGATACGCGGTACGCTGATTGTGTGAGGTCCCACTCCGTGCACTGCCTCAAGATGCTCGGCGTGCATAAGCAGACCTGCAAATTCATATTTGTACATTTCAAGACCGAATAAAACGCCCAGGCCCACATCGTCGATGCCGCCCTCCATAGCTCTGTCCATAGCCTCCGTATGGTAATCATAGTCGTGCTTAGGTCCTGTAGGGTGAAGCTTCAGATAGCTTTCCTTGTGGTAGGTTTCCTGAAACAGTATATAGGTGCCTATGCCTGCATCGCTTAACTTGCGGTAGTTTTCGACGGTGGTTGCGGCGATGTTTACATTGACGCGGCGGATAGCGCCGTTTTTATGTTTGATGCTGTAGATTGTGTCGATACATTCAAGTATATATTCGATAGGATTGTTTACAGGGTCCTCTCCCGCCTCGATTGCAAGACGCTTGTGGCCCATATCCTGAAGCGCGATTACCTCGTCCCTTATTTCCTCCTGAGTCAGCTTTATTCTTCTGATGTGCTTGTTTTTCATATGGTAAGGACAGTATACGCAGCCGTTTACGCAGTAGTTTGAAAGATAAAGCGGCGCAAACATTACGATACGGTTGCCGTAAAATGCAAGCTTGATTTCTTCTGCCAGTCTGTACATTTCTTCGATTTTTTCGGGTATATCGCAGGCCAGAAGTACGGAAGCCTCTCTGTGGGTAAGGCCCTGACAGACTGTTCCATCCGCTGTTTTTCTCGGTCTTGCCTTTTCGAGAATACTGTCGATAAGCTCGATATTGTTTTTGTTTTCCTCTGCGTATTTCAGAGTTTCGAGTATTTCCTCATGATTGATAAATTCATCAGCTTTAAGTGATTTTGGATTGTAGATTGTCATAATTTTTTCCTTTCTTACGGTCAGAATTAACTTTTCGTTAGATTATATTTTTGAAATCGCCTCTGTCTGTAACAATGCGATAGCCTATGGCCGAAACTTTTCTTTTGAGGGCTGCAAGATTTTCGGCAGCCTCCTCGTCCATACATATTTTGTCGTTGTAAAGCATATATTTTTTTCTTTCGGAAACAGGTGAAAGATTAGGCATTACAACATTTGCGCCTGCAAGAATTCCCTTTTCGCGCCCCATAGCGTCGATAGTTCCAAGGGCTGTGGTTGCGGGAAGCAGTATGTCAGGCCTGATAAGGCGTATCAGTGACAGCAGATAAATCGTAAGCTCCGCCGTTCCCGCCGGGCAGTTTCCAAAAGGCGTGTCATTATGGGGAATAAACGGTCCTATGCCGCACATGTGAGGTGAAAATTCCTCTATGAATTTAAGGTCCGCCGCAAGCGTGTCAGAGGTCTGATAAGGTGAGCCGACCATAAATCCGCAGCCTGTCTGAAAACCGATATCCTTTATATCCTCAAGGCATTTCATTCGTCTTTCAAAGGACATTGATGCCGGGTGAAGCTTCTCGTAGTGAGCCTTGTCCACAGTTTCGTGACGAAGCAGATAGCGGTCCGCTCCCGCCTCATACATGGCTTTGTATTCATCTTTTGAATACTCTCCCAGCGAAAGTGTTACGGCGCAGTCAGGGAAGCTCTCTTTGATACTGCGGACATAGCTGCATATATGCTCTGCAGTAAAAAATCCGTCCTCGCCTCCCTGCATTACAAAGGTCCTGAAGCCAAGCTCATAGCCCTTGCGGCAGCATTCGAGGACTGTATCAAGAGGCAGGCGGTATCTTGCGCACTGCGCGTTGCTTTTTCGTATGCCGCAGTACAGGCAGTCGTTTGCGCATATGTTGCTGACCTCAATCAGCCCTCTGATATATACGTCTTTTCCGTAAATGCTCTGCCTTATTCTGTCTGCCTTTGAAGCGGCGTAGGCTGCAAGCTCTTCCGAAAAGCCCTCAATCAGCATTTTGTATTCGGTTTTTTCGAGGCGGCGCTCTGCCTCCAGTCTGTCTATCAGTGATTTCAGGTTATTATCCATTGGACACCACGTTTGAATATGCTGTTTTGACGCTGACTCCATCTATATTCCCTATTTTGCCCGAGAGGGCGGAAATGACGTTTTGCGGCGCGTCTATGGCAACAGATATTATATTGATATTCTTTTCTTTGTAAGGAATTCCCATTCTTCCGATTATATAGCTTCCGTATTCGTGCAGCAGCGAATTGAGCATGGAAGCGGAATCGGGGTTTTCAACTATTATGCCCATAACGGCAACTCTTGTTTCCATTGCAAGCCTCCTGTGTATTAAAAATATCTGCACCCCGAAAGAATGCAGATATACTGATAGCTCATATATTGCACCTTTCAGGCAGAATTCGCAAGCGCGAAAACTTTGTGTCAGGATTATGAGTACATTTTACAGAAAACAGAGGCAGGTGTCAAGAGATAAGAAGCATAGAGGCAAGCTTTCCCATAAGGAGAGAAACTGCAAGGCTTCCCGCCCATACGGACAGAGCCTTGGCGAAGCCCTCCTGCTTCAGAAGCACTACGACAGAGGCAAAGCAGGGAACAAACAGGGTAAGAATAAGCATTGAAACCGTAAGCTGCTGATATGTAAAAGCGCTCCGGTCTATTGCGGACAGAAGCCCCGCAGCTCCGAAATCCCTTTTTACTATGCTCATTATAAACAGGGCGGCAGCTTCCCTCGGCAGATGAAGAAAGCTTTCGGTCACAGGGGCGCATATACGGCAAAGATAATCTAAAAATCCCGTATAGCTGAGAAAAGACAGCAGCGCGGAGCCTGCCGCAAAGGGAAGCAGTGTTTCCTTTAAAAAAGAAATGCCGTATGAAAATGAGGATTTTATCAGGGGAAACATAGCGGGCATATGTACGGCACCATTTTTGGTACGGGGCGTGTGGTAGGATTTATCTGCGGGAAGAAATATATTGAGCAAAACCCCGGAAGCTATGAATACTGCGGCCATTGCGGATATATAGAATATGAACAGGGAAGGAGGAAGTACAAATGCGATACCGATTATTACGGCAGTCTGCGCAGAGCAGGGCACCGCAACCGAAAGCAGAAACGATGCGATGTATCTTTCGCGTGAGGAGTTTAAGCCCGGCAGGGCAGACAGTGCTGCGGTGGTGCAGCCAAGTCCTGTCGTGAGGGGCAGCAGGCTCTCTGCCGAAAGCCCCATATGAGACAGGAATTTTCCCGTAATGCTCTCAAGGCAAAGCATTATACCCGACTTTTCAAGAAAAAGCTGACAGAATGCAAACGCCGTTACGAGAGGGGTCAGCATACATATTAAATATTTAAATGTCATAGAGATAATACCAAAGGGTCCTGTCAGCAGGTATTCTATCATTTTGTGTTTTAAACCTCCCTCTTATATGTTATAATTAGACTGAAATTCCGCTGCTTATATAGTATGCGGGATATGCGCATAATAGAAAGGAAATCCAATGAATACGGTTATATATATTTTACTCGGAGTTATTGCGGTGCTTCTGGTTATCGCAATAATCAAAATCTCATCACTTGAGAGGAAACTTGACGCAGGCAGTGACAGCGCCGAAATCAAAAACGAAATAGCGCGCTCCAGAGCTGAAACCCTGCAGAACGTAAACAGCTCCTTTCAGATGCTGGGAGAGATGATATCAAACAATATGAAAGAGTCTGCCAAGGCGCAGGACATGAGGCTTGCGGAGCTCAATACCAGATTTTCAAATATGGCTGTCGAAAACGAGCAGAAGCTTGACAATATCAGGACTGCAATGGAGAGCAAAATCAAGGCTCTTACCGACGAAAACAGTATTCAGCTTGAAAAAATGAGAGCGACGGTAGATGAGAAACTCCAAAAGACCTTAGAGGAGAGGCTGTCCCAGTCGTTTAAGCTTGTCAGCGAAAGACTTGAAGAGGTATACAAGGGTCTTGGCGAAATGCAGAATCTGGCGTCGGGAGTAGGAGACCTCAAAAAAGTCCTGTCCAATGTCAAGACAAGAGGCATACTGGGAGAAATTCAGCTTTCTGCAATTCTTGAGCAGGTTCTCACAAAGGATCAGTACGACGAAAACGTTGCCACCAAAAAAGGCTCGTCTGACAGAGTTGAATTTGCAATAAGGCT
Source organism: uncultured Clostridia bacterium (assembly GCA_934256595.1). GTDB lineage: Bacteria > Bacillota > Clostridia > Peptostreptococcales > Anaerovoracaceae > UMGS973. The sequence continues at coordinate 24,253 of CAKQOW010000015.1, read as the reverse complement.
GCCCGGCGATGAGGACGGCGTTGTATATCTTCCTATAGACGCCAAATTCCCTGCAGACAAATACAGCAATCTGGCAGATGCCTACGAGACGGGAGACAAGGCTCAGATAGAGACCTGCGGCAGGGCGCTTGAGGCATCGATTAAGGCTTCGGCTAAATATATACATGACAAATATGTAGATCCGCCTGCAACCACAGACTTTGCAATACTGTTTCTGCCGTTTGAGGGGCTTTATGCGGAGGTTGTAAGAAGAGGCATGGTCGAGGTGCTGCAGAGAGAATACAAGGTTAACATTGCCGGACCTACGACTATGGCAGCTCTGTTAAACAGTCTGCAGATGGGATTCAGGACCCTTGCCATAGAGAAGCACTCCAGCAGAGTATGGGACGTGCTGGGCGCTGTCAAGACGGAGTTTGGCAAGTTTGAAAAAACCCTCAAAAAAGCGCAGGAGAGAATAAACCAGGCAAACAATGAGCTGGACGCTCTGATAGGCACCAGAACAAACGTGATACAGAGACGGCTCAGGGACGTTACGGCTCTGCCGGAGGAAACAAGCAGCGGTCTGCTTGGAATAAATGATAATGAGGAATAGTTAATGAGCATATACGCAATAGGTGATCTTCATCTTTCCTTTGATGAGAGAGTAGATAAGCCGATGGATATATTCGGTCCGTTATGGGCAAACCATACAGAGCGGCTTAAACAGAACTGGACGGATACGGTCAGGGAAACCGATACCGTTATAATTGCGGGGGATATATCCTGGGGCCTTACCAAAGACGAGGCTTATGCCGATTTTGAGTGGATACATCAGCTTCCGGGTCGCAAGGTCATAATCAAGGGCAACCACGATTTATGGTGGACCGGTATTACGAAACTCAATCAGCTTTACGATGATGTATACTTTCTGCAGAACCATTTCTATGCCGCAGACGGATACGCCATATGCGGAAGCCGCGGCTGGATATGCCCGGGAAATGACGGGTTTACACAGCAGGACGAAAAAATATACAAAAGAGAGCTGCTGAGAGTGGAAGCCTCGCTCAAAGCTGCAAAACAGGCGGGATATGAGCGGATTATAGGGGTGCTGCATTATCCGCCTACAAACGAGAAATTTCAGCGCTCGGGATTTACCGAGCTGTTTACGGAATACGGAGCGGAGACTGTCGTGTACGGACATCTTCACGGGCCTGAGGTATTCAAAAACGGAATTCAGGCGGTATTTAACGGTACCAGATATATGCTGGTAAGCCTTGATTATCTCAGGGCCTGCCCGAAACTCATAGCGGAGGTATAGGAACAATGAAAAGAGTAACTTTAATAGTGACAGACAGTCTGGGAGTGGGAGCGCTGCCTGATGCGGCAGATTACGGCGATGCGGGAGCAGATACTTTCGGACACATAGTTGATGTGATGAACGATCAGGAGGGGGGAATTAACATTCCCAACCTGCAAAACTTAGGCTTCTGCAATATAGACGGGGCTGCAGGAGGCAGGCTTGCAGTTAAAAGCCCGACAGGCGCATACGGCAGATTTATGGAGCTTTCAAAGGGCAAGGACACCACGACGGGACACTGGGAGATTGCAGGTCTCAAAACCGAGGTTCCGTTCAAGACCTATCCCAACGGATTTCCAAAGGAGTTTATGGATAAGTTTGAAGAGGCTATCGGCGTGGGAACTCTCGGCAACTACCCGGCTTCGGGTACAGAGATAATAGAGGTGCTGGGAGATGAGCATGAGGCTACAGGCAAGCCTATAGTATACACATCTGCCGACAGCGTATTTCAGATTGCCGCCAATACAGCGGTTATTCCTCTTGAGAGACTGTATGAGATGTGTCAGATTGCAAGAAATATGCTTGTAGGCGAATACGCCTGCGGCAGAGTTATAGCCCGCCCGTATATCATAGAAAACGGCAAACGCAAACGCACCAGCGACAGACATGACTATTCCGTAGATCCGCCTGCACCGACGGTTCTGGATAAAATAAAGGAAGCCGGCAAAACTGTATATGCCGTAGGCAAGATAAGCGACATATTCAACGGCAACGGAGTTACAGACAAGGTTAAGACCAAAAGCAATATGGACGGAGTCGACAAGACAATAGAGGCCCTCAGGCAGGATTTTGAAGGTTTCATATTCACAAACCTTGTGGAATTTGACTCAGAGTACGGACACAGAAGAAATCCTGCGGGCTACGGCAGAGCCATAGAAGCCTTTGACAGCAGGATACCGGAAATATTAGCCGCTATGAAGGATGATGACGTGCTTATGATATGCGCAGACCACGGCAACGATCCTGTTCACAGCGGTACGGACCACACAAGAGAATATATTCCTTTTGTAATATACGGAAGTCACATAAGAAGCGTTAATCTCGGAACAGGAAGCACCTTTGCGGACATAGGGGCTACGGTATGCGATATTCTCGGGGTAAATGGCACAGGACTTGGAACCAGCGTGCTTGACAGAGTGAGAAGATAGAGGTAAGACTTATGAATATGTATGATATTATAGAGAAAAAAAGAGACGGCGGTATACTTTCAGATGAAGAAATCAGATTCTTTGTAAACGGATATACGGACGGAAGTATTCCGGACTATCAGGCTTCCGCATTTCTGATGGCGGCATATATCAGAGGCCTTGACAAAGACGAGATATATTCTCTGACAAAGGCTATGAAGCTTTCGGGAGATGTTGTAGACCTGTCATCAATCAAAGGCATCAAGGTAGACAAACATTCGACCGGAGGCGTAGGCGACAAGACTACTATGGTGGTAGGACCTCTTACGGCGGCCTGCGGAGTGCCGGTTGCCAAAATGAGCGGCAGAGGACTGGGCTTTACAGGCGGCACCGTAGACAAGCTGGAATCTATCAGAGGCTTCAGGACATCGCTTGAGCCTGACGAATTTATAAGGCAGGTAAACGAAACCGGCATAGCTGTTGTGGGACAGACAGCCCATGTGGCTCCTGCCGACAAAAAAATATATGCCCTCAGAGATGTGACTGCAACAGTAGGCAATCTGGGTCTTATAACATCATCAATAATGAGCAAGAAGCTTGCGGCAGGTTCAGACGCTATAGTTTTAGACGTCAAATGCGGTAATGGCGCATTTATGGAAACTCTCGAAGATGCAAGGGCGCTGGGAGAGCTGATGTGTCATATAGGCAAGGGTGACGGCGTTCCGACCGCCGCCGTTATAACCGATATGAGTCAGCCTCTGGGCAGAGCCGTAGGCAACAGCCTTGAAGTTATAGAGGCTATGGAAACCCTCAAGGGCAAAGGACCTGAGGATATACGGGAGCTGTCGCTGACACTTTCGGGCATTATGCTGTATATGGGCGGCAAAGCTGCAGACCCTGCGGAGGGATATGAAATGGCAAGAAACGCTATGCTTAGCGGAGCCGGAATAGAGAAGTTCATGGAATTTGTTAAGGCGCAGGGCGGAGATCCTGACATTGCAGACGATTACAGCCTGCTTCCAAAGGCGGCTCACAGCAAAGAAATCAAAGCCGAAAAAGACGGCTTCGTAAGCAGAATAGAAGCAAGAAGAATAGGTCTTGCATCGCAGCATTCGGGCGCTGGCAGAGCCACCAAGGAGGACAGCATAGACCTTGCGGCAGGTATATACCTTGAGAAGAAGGTCGGAGATGCTGTTAAGCGCGGTGAAACTCTTGCGGTAATATATGCAAACGACGAGACCAAGCTTTCAAATGCGGCGGCAGAGGCGGCAAAGGCATTTGAAATATCAGAAAACCGGGCAGAAATACCTGTACTGATTAAAGAGGTAATAGGTATATAGACCGGCTATTAAACAGGGGATTGAACAGGAGAAGCAGCAATGAACAGACTGGCGCGCATTATTGCAGTTATGATAACGGTCACACTGATATTCGCATTATCGGTATTAGCCTCATCGGGCGCGGACCTGGTTAAATATTCATCATACAGGACGGGACAGGTAACTGCGGGCCCGCTTAATGTCAGAAGCTCAGCCTCAGCTACCTCATCGGTCAGAGGAGAGCTTGCCAAAGGGCAGCAGGTGACGCTAAAGGGGTACAAAACAAACGGAAGCACTAAATGGTATTACATAACCTATAACGGCAAGGCTTCATATATAAGCTCGGCCTATGTCAAAACAGTAACCAAAACAGCATATACCATTTATACTCCGACGCAGAAAGCTACGGTTACAGACGGACCCTTAAGCGTCAGAGCCTCGGCGGGAACCTCCGGCACACTCAGAGGAACTCTCAAAAAAGGAGCTTCGGTGACGCTTAAGGGCTACAAATATAACAGCAGCAAAAAACTGTGGTATGCGGTTACATATAACAGCAAGCTGTCATATATAAGGGCTTCCTATGTCAAAAAAGGCAGCGCGACGACTCCGTCCGATGAAACAAAGGAGCAGATGATAACAGTTAAAGAGGGACCGCTTAACGTCAGAGCTTCGGCAGGCACATCAGGCAAGGTGCTGGGAAGCCTCACTAAAGGCGCGACAGCCAAAATACTGGGAAGCAAAAAAGACAGCAGCGGAACGCTCTGGTACAAAATAAAATTCGGCAGTGAATACGGATATGTATCCTCTGCCTATGTTAAGGTAAGCGAATACAGGGATAACAGCGGCGGCAGCGGCGGAAACACCTCGTCTGATTTTGAAACGATGCTTGAAAACGAGGGCTTCCCTGAAAGCTACAAGCCTTACCTGCGGGCGCTTCACAAAAAGCACCCGGACTGGATCTTCAGAGCGGAGCATACAGGAACAACATGGTCCGCTGCGGTTGCGGCCGAGACATCGGTAGGCAGAAACCTTATATACTCAGGCGCTTACGATTCGTGGAAATCAATGAAAAACGGCGCCTATGACTTCAAAAACAATAAATATGTGGTTTTTGACAGCGGCGGCTGGGTAAGCGCGTATACCGGAATAATAAAATATTATCTTGATCCGCGTAATTTTCTTAACGAAAACAGCATATATATGTTTGTAAGCCACGCTTTTGACAGCGAGGCCCAGAGCATATCGACGGTTAAAAAAATAGTTAAAGGCACATTTCTTGATGTGGATTTCCCTGACGAGCCTTACTCCACATATGCAAGCGCCATATATTATGCAGGCAAAAATGCGGGAGTAAACCCCAACGTACTTGCATCTATGATAATACTGGAGCAGGGAAGCCTTTCAAACGGCTCGGTATCGGGAACATACAAGGGCTACGAGGGGATTTACAATTTCTTTAACTGCGGAGCCTACAAGACTTCTACTATGTCTGCGATAGAGAGAGGCTTATTGTGGGCATCGGGCGCAGGCGTCAATGCCACAACTTACGGCAGACCGTGGAACACCAGATACAAGGCCCTCAAGGGCGGAGCGATGTTTTATGCCAAAGACTATTTGAATTCGGGACAGGATACTCTGTATCTCAAGAAATTCAACGTATGCGCTGACAGCCAGTACGCAATAGGCACTCATCAGTATGCGACAAATATACAGGCAGCAGAGAGTGAAGCTATGATTATGAAGCAGGGCTACAGCTCTCTTGCAGACGGCACCATAGTATTTAAAATACCTGTATTTAAGAGTATGCCGTCATCTGCCTGCAAAAAACCGACCACAACAGGAAACAACAACAATCTTTTAGACAGTATTAAAGTAACCGCAGGAAACGGAACCGTAAGCCTTGACAAGACTTTCAGCAGGTATACTCAAAAATACACAGCTACTGTTCCTCACGATACAGATAAGGTTACGGTTACAGCCAAAGCAAATGACAGCGGCGCGCAGGTAACAGGCGGCTCTGATACCATATCACTTAAAACGGGAGCCAATACCCACTATATCAAAGTTAAAGCAACCAGCGGACTCTCAAGAACATATACGCTGACAATAGTAAAGAATTAGGAGGGCGAGGGTGATGAAAAAAATAATAACAGTACTGATATTATGTATAATTGCAGCATTGCCTCAGAGTGTATTTGCAGCTTCGCTTAATTTAAATGCAGAGTGCAGCAGCAATATTTCGGCAGGCGAAAACTTCACTGTAGCTGTAAAATACAGCTCCGATTATCTCGACTCGATAAAAGGCAGCGTAAGCTATGATACCGATTGCCTTGAATATATATCGGGAGGCTCAAGCGCAGGAGACGGCGGGATAATTAAGCTGAGAGGCAGCTCTGATGATGGTAAAACCATAACCTTTGATCTTAAATTCAAAGCGCTCAAAACCGGAACGGTCTCTGTTGCAATAAGCACAGAGGAAGCATATGACCTTGACGGCAAGGCGATGAATACACCGTATGTTACCAAAAATATAACGGTAGAAGCAGCGTCTTCAGGCGAGGTGACAGACAACACCGAAAACACGGACAAGAGCAGTATAGACAACAGCAGTAATGATAAAAATGTCGTAGATACTGCTGAAAACAATGTTTCACAGGAACACAGAAACAGCGTACTGCTTGCAGCATCAGCGGGGATCATTGCGGTACTGCTTATCATAGTATGTATAATTGCCGGGGTAAAAAAGAAAAAAAGAAACAGAGATAAACAGGATTAAGAGGGAGCAATGGGACATGAGAAGATTTTGTGTAATAGTGCTGGCATTAATTATATTATTGGGCATACCATATACAGCACAGGCTGCAACGCCTGCAAAGAGCATTACAGCACGTATAGAAAACGAAACATATAATGAAATGACAGGGGAGATTATAAGGTTTGGTTCGGCGGGAACATATAACCTGAGAGTTGCAGCAGGAGAAAAACTCTTTGGATATGATACATTTCAGGGAGCCTGCAGCGACGGTACAAACGCCTACTATATACTATATAACCGGACTGTAGAAAAATGCAAAATAGTAAAGGTAAGACTAAAGGATTTTAAACTTGTAAAGGTGTCGTCAGCACTGAAAATTCACCACGGAAACGATCTTACATATAATGACCGTACCGGAGAGATAATAGCAATACACCTTACCGGCGTACCGGATACCATAGCCGTAATCAATCCGGATACGCTCAAGGTTAAAAGGAATATCAAAATAGAACTTCCTGTATTCCTGCACGGACTTTCAGATGACGTTCAGACAGAAACCTCCGGGTACAACGCTATTACCTATGACAGTGAGCTTAATATGTATTATCTAAGGCTGAGAGGCATCAAGGGAATGATAATACTTGACAGAGAGTTCAAGCCTGTGGAACTGGTAAAAGTATCAGGCAGAAAAAAGAACACGATATATGCAGGACTTAACATGCTCAACGGTAATATAGTTTCCCAGGAGAGTACTACTGTAAAAAGCCTGCCAAGCTACCTGAGTCTGTATGACAGAAGCGGCAAGCTGAAATGCCGTATCAAGGTGAACTGCGGGTATGAGCTTGAGAACGGGTTCTTTGCAGGCTATACATACTATATGGGCTTTTATCACAGCTATTATGAGAATAAAAAGCTTGCAAGAGGAAACTACATCTATAAGTTCAGCGACAACCAGTTCTATATACAGTAAAAAACAAGGTCTGTGAGCGCAGTCCATGCTGCGTATACAGACCTTGAGCTTTATTATTTGATTTCTATGAATTTAATCGGCAGGGCAATCTGAGTGACGTAGGCGTTTTTGTTTGTGCCGTGCGTCGGAGGGCCTTCCATATATATATTGCGGAAATATCCGTGAGGCGTCATATTATGCTCCAATGCATACTGCAGAAGTCTGGTGTGAACTTCCGGGAAATTTTCGTAAGCGCCTCTGTAATATATACATATTGCAGCTACCTGAGGAAAATATCTGATATTCTCCTCAGAGGCATCAGCCTGAACCGGTATGATATAGGTGCCGTTTGAATCAGAATCCAGAGAAACCTGAATGCACATTCGGTTTTCAGTGTCTGCCGGAAATTTTTTAAGCGCATCAATATAGGTGTATCGCAGCTGCGCTGTTTTTTCAGCAAGATCTGAATTGATGAAATCACGACAGAAAGCGTTAAACTCAGGCAATGTAACCTGGTAAACTTTCTGACTGTTTTCTTCTGCCTGACGAAGCCGGAGCTGCGCGATGCACTGATCCAGCTGGTTTCTGAGTACTATAAGCTTATCAATCTGATCCTCAAGCTGAGTTGTATCGTTGAAGTAATCGCGTATACTCGGCAGAGACAGCCCCAGTTTCTGAAGTGTGCGTATAAGCTTTATGTGAACCATATTATCGGCGGAATAATAGCGAAAACCTCCGTTGTCGTTCTTGAAAGCAGGTGTTACAAGACCGAGGTCCTCATAGTTTATGAGCATTCTTCTTGTAAGTCCCAGCGCCTTTGTGACTTCCCCCATTTTAAACAGATTTTTAGTATCCATATGACCCCTCTTTAAATTTGTTTTTAAAAAATTTAAAAAAACTATTGAAATGAACATCGGTGTTCATTATATAATTAATTATGTATGATTATTATTAGATTGTCAATAGATATGTATTCTGTTTTCTTTTAATTATTTTAATATAAGTACAAAAAGCCTGCTTGTGACGCAGGCTTTTGTTTATCAGTTACTTTAAATTGTCAGGATTAAGGCACATAAGCTCCGGCAGTATAAACAATCCGTCTTTTCTGATGAGCACATCGTCAAAATAAATCTCCCCGCCGCCGTATTCAGGACGCTGTATCATGACAAGATCCCAGTGAACCGCGGAGTCATTGCCGTTTGGCGCATCTTCATATGCCATTCCGGGAGTCAGATGAAAGCTTCCTGCGATTTTTTCATCAAACAGCGTGTCTTTCATAGGGTTTAGAATATACGGGTTTACGCCTATTGCAAACTCTCCGAAATATCTTGCTCCCTCATCGGTATCAAGTAGCTGGTTTATGCGCTCGTTATCGTTGGCTGTAGCTTTGATGATTTTACCGTCTTTAATTTCAAATCGGATATTTTCATAGGTGAAGCCCTGCTCCTCTGACGGCGTATTATATGATATAACGCCGTTCATCGATTCTCTCACAGGCGCGGTGTACACCTCGCCGTCAGGAATGTTCATCTCACCTGCGCATTTGATTGCAGGAATATCTTTGATTGAGAAAGTAAGGTCTGTTCCGGGACCCTTGATGTGAACTCTGTCGGTTCTGTTCATAAGGTCAACAAGACTGTCCATAGCTTTGCTCATCCTGGCGTAATCAAGAGTGCATACCTCAAAATAGAAATCCTCGAAGCTTTCAAGACTGGTGCCTGCAAGCTGAGCCATAGACTCGTTAGGGTATCTAAGAACAACCCATTTCGTTTCATTTACTCTGTAATCGAGTACGGGCTGTGTTTTTCTGTAGTACATATTCAGCTTGTCTGACGGCACATCTGACAGCTCTGAGGTGTTGCTTCCCGCTCTTATTGCGATATAGCAGTCCATACCTTTCATCTGCATAAGCTGATATTCATTGAGAAAATCCATCTGCTCCTCTGTGGCTCCCAGGAGAATTTCTCTTGTTACTGAGGAATCTCTCATTTCCACATAAGGCATACCGCCGCGGGCATAGATGTTTTTGATAAGCTGCTTAACCAGAGGTTTGCAGCATTCACCTTCATAATTTATTAAAACCTTTTCGTTTTTCTGTACGTTGCAGGAGTAGTTGACAAGTACATCTGCAAGCTGTTTTACTCTTAAATCCATTAAAAACCTCCTGTTGCTTTGATATACCTATAGTATACACTCAAAGCGGCAAAAATAAAAGAATGGTAAAAAAATAATAGTGTGAATTGTTTGAACAGGTGATATAATGTAAATTACATATACAGTAATATACGAGGTATCCGATGAAAAACTATTTTATAATCAATCCCAATGCAGGAAGAAAACGAAGAAAAGCGGAGCTGCTGAGCCGTATAGAGCGTGCAGCGGCAGAAACCGGTCTTGACTGTGAGGTGTACTTTACCAGAAGTATGAGCGATGGTGAAGCCTTTGCCAAAAAAATGTGCAGCGGCAACCCCGATGAGGTATTCAGATTTTTCGGCTGCGGCGGTGACGGTACTCTAAATGAAGTAATAAACGGAATTTACGGCTTTGACAATGCCGTGGCAGGCAATGTGCCTCTTGGCACAGGTAATGATTTTGCAAGAGCTTTCGGACCTCTCAAAGCGTTTGCGGACATAAAGGCGCAGCTTCTTGGGAATATCAGAGAGGTTGACCTTATCAGATGTACATACGAGCTTGACGGACGGCAGATTGTCAGGTACTGCGACAATATGATAAACATAGGCTTTGACAGTAATGTGGTTGCAAAGGCTGCCGAAATCCGCAAGGGCGGGGTTGTTACAGGCTCTGCGGCATACCTTTTGGGTGTGGGAATAATTCTCATCAAAAAAAAGGGCGCAGATCTTCGGATAGAGCTTGACAACGGATATGTGCACGACGGACCGCTGCTGCTGACAGCCGCAGCCAACGGCAGATACTGCGGCGGAGGAGTTCAGAGCTCCCCGCAGTCGCTGGTGGACGACGGTATGATTGAGGTCAGCGTTATCAAAGAGGTTTCAAGATCCAAATTCATATCTCTTTATCCAAGTTATTCAAAGGGTACCCACATTGATAAGCTTACGGCAGAGGGAATACTTGATTACCACAGGGTAAGAAGCCTGAAAATATCATCGAACACAGGGACTATGAAGGTTTCAAATGACGGCGAAATAATATCGCCTCACTCTCTGGAACTTGAGGTTGTCCCTAAGGCGGTTAAATTCTCAGTGCCTTCCGGCATATGACAAAACGTAGAAAGAGGCGGGATTTCCACCTCTTTGTTTTTTGACTATTTTTCAAGTTCCGCAAGGTAGGCGGCAGCTTCGTCTATGTCCTCTTCCGCAAATACTTTGAAACCGGCGTTTCTCAGATACTCAACAGCAAGTCCCTGTCCGGGTATCTTGGTATCTGTAAAGGTTCCGTCATAGATGAATTTGCTTCCGCAGGAAGGGCTGTCCTGCTTCATAATACAGAAAGCAACATCGTGTTCTTTAGCAAGTCTTAATGCTTCCTCTGCTCCTTTGGTGTACTCGGCAGTAACGTCAGGTCCTGTGCATGCTATAACCTTGTCGCCGACTCTCTGGGAATCAGGCCTTGGAGTAGGAAGTCCTCCGAATACCTCAGGACAGACTGTAACAAGACGACCTTCCTCTTTCCATTTAAGATATGTAGGATTTGTTTCTGTGCAGTCGCCGGCATCATATCTTACTGTTCTGCCGCCGTAAAGACATTCGCTTGTAAGTATTTTTTTCATTTGGAATACCTCCGTCAATATTTATATGACTTAAATATATCATACAACTGCGCAATTGACAAATGCGGCAAAATTGTGGTAAACTTTAAAGACTAGATACAGGAGAGATTACAGCAATGAAAACGAAGCTTATTTATATAATAGTTATGGCAATGATTATAAGTCTGTGCAGCGGCGGAGCCGTTTTTGCGCAGGAAACATCAGCAGGGTCAGAGCCTGAAATCCCTGCTGAAACTACAGATGAAGCAGGAAGTGACACTGCAGATGAGCCGCAGGAGGAGATTAAGGCTCCGGCAGCTCCAAAGGACCTCAAAGCGCAGACTAAGACAATTTCAAATAATATAAGGCTGAGCTGGAAAAAAGTAAAGGGCTGCGACGGCTACAGAGTTTACAGGTACAGCAGCTCTTCCGGTAAATATATACTCAAAAAAACCATCAAAGGCAGCAGAACATACTATACGGACAAAAAACTCAAATCCAATAAAACCTACAGATACAGGGTATGCGCCTACAAACTGCAGGACAATAATAAAATCGAGGGGAAATTTTCAAAGACGGTAAAAAAGAAAACCTACAGGACATATATGGGTATAGCTCTTGCCAAACCGCTTAAGAAACTGAGCACAGTTTCATCTTACGGCTGGAGATGGGGCAGAATGCACCATGGCAATGACTACAGAGCCTCCCACGGCACCGGCATATATGCGACGGCAGACGGCACCGTAATAGAGTCCCACGGCTCTATCAACAGTATGGGCACTATGGTCAAAATAAGTCACGGCAAAGGCATTACCACGACCTACGGTCATATGAGCAGCCGCAGTGTCAAAAAAGGTGATAAGGTTAAGGCGGGAGATAAAATCGGCAGAGTGGGAGCCACAGGAAACGCCATGTGCGCTCACCTGCATTTTGAAGTGAGAATAAACGGCAAGGCGTACAATCCAAAGAAGTTCTATTAAACAAACGGCAGTCATCGCAATGGTTGTGATGTCTGCCTTAAAACTATACAGACATATTCACATGAAACAACGGGAGGAAATTTTTATGAGTTCCAGATTTAATCTGAAATCCGAGCTGAAGATACTGGCATTCGGGCTGCTTGGCTCGTTTATTATGGCGGTGAACATCAAAAGCTTTGTGCATACGGGAGGTCTTTATCCGGGAGGATTTAACGGAGTGACGCTTCTGATACAGACCATATTTGACAGGTTCTTTGGCATATCGCTGCCGTTTTCACCGATAAGCCTTGCGCTTAATGCGATTCCGGCAATTATCAGCTTCAAGGTGATAGGCAAGCGGTTTACTTTAAATACGGCGCTGATTATAGTTGTAACGAGTCTGTTTACGGATATTGTGCCGGCAATACCTATTACACAGGATATCCTGCTTATAAGCGTGTTCGGAGGTCTTGTAAACGGCGTTGCAATAAGTCTGTGTCTGATCGGCGGAACATCAACAGGCGGTACGGATTTTATTGCAGTGTATTTTCTTGAAAAGAAAAACAAAGATGTCTGGAACTATATACTGCTGGGGAATGCTACGGTGCTTGCCATAGCCGGCATACTGTTTGGCTGGGACAAGGCTCTTTATTCAATCATATTCCAGTTCACCTCGACAGAGATGATAAGACTTCTCTATCAGGCTCACAACAAGGTTACGCTGTTTATAGTTACGGATTATCCAAACGAGCTTTATCAGGTGATACTTGAAAAAACCCACCACAGCGTTACTGAAATTCCGGCAACGGGTATGTATTCGCAGAGCAATAGAACAATGCTTTACTGCGTGGTGTCAAGCACAGAAGCCAAAATAGTGACACGCTGCGTTATAGAGCAGGACCCTAAAGCATTTATAAATGTAGTTAAGACCGAGATGTTTATGGGCAGATTTCACAGGCCTCAGAACTACTGATCTGTGTATAGATTGCGAAATATTTCAGATAATAAACGGAGTAACGGTTATGATAAAAAAACTTGTAAGTATTTTTCTTGTATTTGCGCTGTGCTTTGCACCTGTCGCTGTTTTTTCATCAGAAGCAGAGGTCGCGGGAGATGCTGTGCAGAAGCCGTCTGCGCCTGATACAGTAACAGAGGAACCCGCAGCAGACGAGGACAATGTAAATGCAGCGCCGGCAAAGCCTGTTAGACCGGCTGCGCCGTCAGGGATAAAGGCCGCAGGCAGAGATTACGATAAAATAAAGGTAAGCTGGAAACGTGTCAAAGCGGCAGACGGCTATAAGGTGTACCGCTGGAGCAAGAATAAAAAGAAATACGTATGCATCAAAACACTCAAGGGAAGCAAAAAAACTTCATATACAGATTCGGGTCTCAGCATAAAAAGCAGGTATTGCTACAAAGTGGCGGCATATGCTAAAACAGAGGGAAAAACCGTTATGAGCAAAAAATCAAAAAAAGCTGCAGGCTGGACTCTTAAATCTTACAGAGGAATTTCACTTGTAAAGCCTGTCAAAAAATCAACTCATGTGTCGGGCTACGGCAGCAGGGGAGGCTCGTTTCATATAGGAGCAGACTACGCAGCGTCTAAGGGCACGCCTGTATACGCTGCGGCTTCAGGTACGGTGACAAGATCGAGAAGCAATTACGGAGGTCTCGGAGAGGGCATAGTTATAAAGCATGCAAAGGGACTTGTGACATGGTACGGTCATCTTAATTCCAGAAGCGTCAGAGCAGGACAGAAGGTTAAGGCCGGCGATAAAATCGGAACTGTGGGAAGCACAGGCAACGCAGGCTCTACCAATCACCTGCATTTCGAGGTGTGGATAAACGGCAGAACCTATAACCCGCAGAAGTTCTTTTAGCGGTGAAAGTTATATGTGATATAAGGCTTATTATGAAAGTAGAGATTTAAAATGATTTTATTTCCGATGTTTATTAATATGTTGTTTTATATCAGTACGATAATAATATGTACTATTGCGGCAACGTTATATGTGAGATTTTCATTTAAAAGAACCGGAAGTTTATATAAAAGTGTTTCAATGCTGCTGATATCATTTTTGGCGTATACTGTGTTTGAAATGTTTGTAACCTTTTTTACAGAACTCCAGATAACCAGAGAATTGTTTTATACGCTGACAACACTTTCTGATGTGGCATATTTTGTTGTGATTGCTGAATGGATAGCCACTATAGTAATCGTGTCCGGAAATCCTTATATAATAAAGATGAAAGGCTTTGCAATATATACAATTGTTTATGGAATATCTGTAGATGGATTGAATCTGATATCTAAATTCAGTCCATATAAATTTGGAATGAATAGTAAAGAAATATCAAACATACTATTATATATAAATTGCATCTTTGATGTGACAGTAATTATAATAGGCATAATATTTATATTTTACGGCGCCTTAAAAATGAAAGGGGAGAAACAGGGGAAATGGGTACTTATATTTAGCGGCTGTCTTGTTACATATATGATTTATATTACTAATTGGGATATAATATCGTGTTTGGACGAGGTCCCGAACAATATACTTTTTGCAAGTTTTGACCCTGCACATATTTTTGCCATAGTGATGTGTATATTGACCTTATACATGGTTGCAAAAAAAGATGAACTCAGGACAGATTATTATATTCCTGAGGTTTTAGGCGTTAGTGACAGCAAAGAAGCTGCATGGGAGATTCTTGCCAAGGAATATAAACTGACGGCAAGAGAACTGGAACTGCTGGGATTCCTTTATAATGGGGCAAGTAATCCGGATATTGCAGAAAAAATGTTCATATCGGAGAGTACGGTAAAACAGCACCTGACACATATATACAAAAAATTAAATGTAAAAAACAGGTATGAATTAATTCAAAAAATCAAGGTATAAACCTAAAACTGTACCATTGTATTATATGAAAATTCTTAATAATCAAATATAATCTACGGCAATGAGAGTCATTTATTGTAATAATACTCGAAGATTTAGTTTAGGAGGTATAAGATGAAAAAATTTTTATTGCCGATTGTATTTGCAGGTATATTAATGATGACATTGTGTTTTTGCGGATGCAGCGACTCTAATGTTAAAGCTGTAGCACCGACAGGAACCTATATAGGGCAGGACAACAATGGAGTTGATGAATTTCTGGGTATAAGGTATGGTAATATGGAACCGTTTAAAGCTGCAACAGATGTTACTACAACTTCTGAGGATGAAATTGAAGCAACTTCTTTTGGAGCCAATTGCATCCAGCCTTATGATGAAGTGGAGGCTGCATCGCAGGATCCTTGCTCGCAGGATTGCCTGTTTCTTAATGTGTGGACAAAAGACGTTAAAACGGAAAATAAACCTGTAATAATGTTTATTCATGGAGGAAGCTGCATATGGGGAGGAACTACAGATCCTTCTTATGATGGCGAATACTTTATCAGGAATCTGCCGGAAGGAGAAGACTGTGTACTGGTAACTATTAACTACAGAATGTCAATAATGTCTGGAGTCGATATGTCGGTACTGGAGGGCTATACTGATGAATATGCTGATGCAATTAACCTCAGCAAAAAAGATCAGACACAGGCGCTGAAATGGATTCAGGAAAATATTTCTGCTTTTGGAGGAGATCCGGACAATGTAACAATTATGGGACAGTCTGCAGGTGGCGGAGCAGTTGAAATGCTCATGGCAGATCCGGACACAAATAAATATTTTAATAGAGCGATTATAAACAGCGGAACACAGTCAAGAGAAGCTGTATCAAAAGAAACAGTTAAAAAGAATTCGAAGATAATATTTGATATGCTTGGAGTAAGTACGGTTGAAGAGGCTTCAAAGCTTACAGACGAGGAAATTTCAGAAAATATATCAGATATTGTAGAAAAACTGGGCAGAGCACACCCCGGACTGAAATGTGCCGATGGAAATATAATTTCTGAAACCTGGTGGGAAGATCTTGAAAACGGATCGGCAGCGAATATAGACTTGCTTATCGGCGGAACCAATGGTGAAGAGGACTGGCATGCTGTGGATTGGGATAACGGTGTATCTGATCCGATTTCTGATCCTAAATCCATATATGACTATATGGTGAATACAGATACCATGCGTTCAGATGCGTACGGAAGATACTATGGTGTTGAAGTTGATGGATTTTATGATAATTTCATTAAAAAAGGCAATGATCCGGTAAAACAGGCTATGGATTTATACAATGAAATCTATTTCAACTATCCTACTCAAATGATAGCTGAAGCACAATCAAAAAATAATAAAAACACATATCTGTATTATTGGGAATATGCCCCGGATAAAGATGAAGTAGTTGAATATAGTGGTGATTCTGCAGAAGTTTCTCCTTGGGGCAGAGCTCTTCATTGTATGGATTTATGCTTTGAGTTTGGAACGAAAGAAGGATATACAGAACTTACAGGGAATCCGGATAAAATGTCTGATGATCTGATTGCTCAGGCACAATCTATGGTGTATTCTTTTGCTAAGACAGGGAATCCTAATAATGATTTAATTTCTGAATGGAAAGCATATAATGACAATACTAAATATAATATGGTGATAACCGCTGATGGTAAATGGAAGTGTCAGAGTAATTATAGAAGTGATGTAATTGATTATTTAAGACAACTTAAACCATATGGAGTCTCGGATAATTAAGCCTATTAAATCAAGCTGCATTATTTCTAAATAAAGTAGTAAAAGTATTGATAAAAGATCTGCTGGTTTTATACGGCAGGTCTTTTGGTCTCATAAAAGGTCTGTATAATACCAAAGTGCTAGGTGGGAAAAATTATCTGTACTCCAATTCGCCGTAATTGTCGCAAAAGTATGGATTTTTGTTCGGGTTTGTAGTATGATGTAAAGAGTATTTTTGTATATTGTACATTTTTAGAAAGGAAGGTCTCACAATAATGAGTCGAAAACATTTACACAGCATTCATGTGAGTCATTACAAGAACACTGCCGGCAGTGCGACAGAAGTAATGCCTGTGCCCGATGTTGTAAAAATATCTATGTCTCAGCACATCGGAGCCCCGTGCAAGCCGCTTGTGCAAAAGGGCGACCATGTCAAGGTAGGTCAGCTTATCGGAGATGTAGATGCTTTTGTAAGTGCCCCTATTTATTCAAGTGTTTCCGGAACTGTGGCAGGCATCGAAGAACAGAGATCCGCTATGGGAGGAACAGACACACTTGTTGTAATTGAAGCAGACAAAAAACAGGAACCTTACGAAGAAATCAAAGTTCCTGAGGCTAAGGATCTGCCTGAATTTATAAAAGCAATAAGAGACAGCGGTCTTGTAGGTCTTGGAGGAGCTTCATTTCCTACACATATTAAATTTAACCCTAAGAATATTGATGAGGTTCACACACTTATCGTCAATGCGGCAGAGTGCGAACCGTTCATTACCTCCGACCACAGAGCAATGCTTGAGGATACGGAGGACCTTATTTCCGGCTGCCAGCTGGTTATGAAATATATCGGTCTTGATGAGGGATATATAGGCATCGAGGAGAACAAACCGGATGCTATCGAGCACATTGACAAACTGCTTGCATCAAAAGGTATAACCAATATTCATACTTTCAAGCTGCAGGCAAGATACCCTAAGGGAGCCGAGAGAGTTCTCGTATACGAGATTACCGGCAAGAAAATGAACGCAGGCGTGCTTCCTGCAGAGCTTGGCGTTATTCTGTCAAATGTAACTACAATAGCATTTGTAGGCAAATATTTCAGAACAGGTATGCCTCTTGTTTCAAAGAGAGTTACCGTAGACGGAGACGCTGTAGCCCAGCCAAAGAACGTAATAGTTCCTATCGGTGCCAGAATCTGTGACGTCATAGATTTCTGCGGCGGCTACAAGCAGGAACCGAGAAAAATCCTTATGGGAGGCCCTATGATGGGCAGAGCCATAGTATCAGATGAGATGCCTGTTGTTAAAAACAACAACGCAATACTGGCTTTCTCCAAAGAAAAGGCAGGAGTGAAAGAAGAAACTGCCTGCATCAACTGCGGCAGATGTCACAGAGCCTGTCCGTTCGGTCTGATACCTACGGCGCTGGCTAAGGCATATGAGGCAAAGGATGCGCAGGCGCTTTCGGATCTGCAGGTAATGCAGTGTATGGAATGCGGCAGCTGTTCATATATATGTCCTGCAAGAAGACCTCTCAGCTTTATGAACAAGCTTGGAAAAGCAATAGTAAAGGAGGCTGGAATTAAGTAATGGACAAGAAAATATACAGTAATTTAACAGTTTCATCAGCACCTCATATAGTATCAAACACTGATACCACCAGAATTATGCTGATGGTTCTGATTGCACTTGCTCCGTCATTTGCAATGAGCATATATGTATTCGGACCAAGAGTTATAGCTCTTACATTGGTTTGCCTTGTTTCATGTATGTTCTTTGAATGGGCATACAACAAGCTTATGAAAAAACCTCAGACAGTAGGTGATTTAAGTGCTGCGGTAACAGGTGTTCTGATTGCATTCAACGTGCCGTCAGGCCTGCCTTACTGGATTGCAATAGTAGGCTGCTTTGTAGCTATTATCATAGTTAAGCAGCTTTACGGCGGCATAGGCAAAAACCTTGTAAACCCTGCTATTACAGCAAGAATAGTGCTGTTTATAGCATTTGCAACAGAAATGACAACATGGCCTGTTCCGTTCACAGGAGCAGATGCCCAGACAGGCGCAACTCCGCTGGGCATACTTGCAGAGGGCGGCGGAGAGCTTCCTTCAAATATGGATATGTTCATGGGCTACATAGGCGGTTCAATGGGTGAAGTAAGCGCCCTGATGCTGCTTATCGGAGGACTGTTCCTTATCTGGAGAAAGGTTATAAGTCCTATAATTCCGGCATGCTTTATCGGAACAGTATTTGTATTTGCACTTATATACTATGCTGCAACAGGAGACGGAAACGCGCTTCATATGGCAATATTCCATGTACTTGCAGGCGGCGTTATGCTCGGTGCTTTCTTTATGGCAACTGACTATGTTACAACGCCGATACTTCCTATGGGCAAAGTTATATTCGGTATAGGCTGCGGCGTTATCACCATGCTGATAAGGCTGTACGGCCAGTATCCTGAAGGAGTTTCATTCTCAATACTGTTAATGAATATAGTTACTCCGTTAATAGATAACTTCTGTCAGAAAAGAATGTATGGAGGTGCAAAGAAAAATGAAAAGTAATAAATTCAGAGAATATATTGCACCGTCACTTGTTCTTGTAGTAATCTGCCTTGTTATCACAGGCGCGCTTGCATACATTAACTCAATCACAGCCCCTATAATTGAACAGAACTCAATTAAGGCGGCAGACGAGGCAAGAGCTGAGCTTCTGCCTTCAGCAGACTCATTTACAGCTTATGACGGCGATCTGGTTGTCCTCGAAGCCGACAAGGTTTTCGTTACAGACTGCTATATTGCCGACAATGACACAGGTATGGTTGTTACCGTTAAATCCAAGTCCTTCGGCGGACTGCTTACCGAAATGGTAGGTATAGATACTGACGGAGCGATTACAGGCGTTAAGGTTACTGCACATGCTGATACTCCGGGTCTTGGTACCAAGGCTCACGATCCTGCATATCTGGAACAGTACGTGGGACTTGACAGCTACAGTGCATTTACAGCTAAGGATGATACAAGCGTTACTCATGTCAGCGGAGCGACAATATCATCAAATGCGGTACATTACGGTGTATGCGCAGCGCTTGAACAATACAAAGAAGTGGGAGGTGCTAACTAATGGAAAACAAAGTAAGTAAACTCGCCATATTAACCAAAGGCATAATTAAGGAAAACCCGGTACTGGTGCTCCTGCTTGGTACTTGTCCTACACTGGCAACCACAAGCTCGGCATTAAACGGTCTTGGCATGGGTGTTTCCGCAATGGCAGTACTGATCTGCTCGAATATAGTTATTTCACTGCTTGCAAAGATTATACCCGACAAAGTGAGAATCCCTTGCTATATCGTAGTAATCGCAGGATTTGTAACTGTTGTACAGTTTGTACTGCAGGCGTTTGTACCGTCACTTTACGATTCGCTGGGACTGTTTATACCTCTGATAGTAGTAAACTGTATCATACTCGGAAGAGCCGAGATGTTTGCATCCAAGAACAATCCTCTGGATTCCGCTTTAGACGGTATCGGAATGGGACTTGGATTTACACTGGCGCTCGGTATTATGGGCGCTATCAGAGAAATCATAGGCGCAGGCACAATCTTCGGAATTGCGCTTCCTTGGCTCAGCGTTCACCCAATGCTTATCATAGCGCTGGCTCCGGGCGGATTCTTCGTATATGCGATTATGATTGCGGCAATCAATCACTTCACTAAGGGCAAAGGTGTTAAGGGCAGCTTTGACTGCAGAGGCTGCGCAATGGCTTCCATCTGCCAGCAGGAAAAATGCATAGAAGCGCTTGAAGCAGAGATAAAGAAAGGAGCTGAAGCATAATGTATTTCACTATTTTAGTAGGTATTATCCTTGTGAACAACTATGTACTGGCTCAATTCCTCGGTATATGTCCGTTCCTTGGTGTTTCCAAAAAACTAGATTCCTCAGTCGGAATGGGTGTTGCGGTAATTTTCGTAATGGTTCTTGCAACTGCCGCAACATGGCCGATTATGCTTATCCTTGACAAACTGGGAATCGGTTATCTGCAGACAATTGTATTCATACTGATTATAGCTGCGCTTGTTCAGTTTGTAGAGATGGCGCTCAAAAAATTCATACCGGCGCTTCACAGATCGCTGGGAGTTTATCTGCCGCTGATAACTACAAACTGCGCGGTTTTAGGTGTGTGTATTTCAAATATTGATGAGGGTTACAACTATGCTCAGGCATTAGTAAACTCTGCCGGTGCGGGAATCGGCTTCCTGCTTGCAATGGTTCTTTTCTCAGGAATGAGAATGAAGCTTGAAGGCAACGAGGCTGTTCCTAAAGCTTTCCAGGGTGTACCTATCACATTGGTTTCAGCTGCTTTCCTGTCCCTTGCATTTATGGGATTCGGCGGACTGGTATAGAATGAGGAGGCGAAAGAGATGAATATTTTAATTCCGGTATTACTGGTTATGGCAATCGGTTTAGTGTTGGCCGTTATTCTTACTATCGCATCAAAAGTTTTCTATGTACCGGTTGATGAAACAGTTGCAAACTTAAGAAACGAACTTCCGGGAGCAAACTGCGGAGCCTGCGGCTTTGCCGGCTGTGACGACTATGCTGCCGCTCTTGGCGGTGATCCGAGCATCGGTACGGCGAAATGTCCTGTCGGAGGCGCTGATCTTGCTGCGAAACTTGCGGGAGTGTTAGGTGTTGAGGCAGAATCAGCAGAACCGGTGGTTGCTGTGGTTATGTGCAACGGCAACACAGCGGCGGCAAAGAGCCTGATGGAATATCAGGGACATTCGACCTGCAAGGCTGCAAAGCAGCTGTTTGGCGGAGTCAATGTATGTTCGCACGGCTGTCTCGGTCTTGGCGATTGTGAAGCGGTATGCGCTTATGGCGCAATCAGCGTATGCGACGGTGTTGCAGTTGTAAACAGAGAGCTTTGCGTAGGCTGCGGCATGTGCGAAAAAGCATGCCCTAACCATGTTATCAGGATTGCTCCTGCGAAGAACAAGGTCATTGTTCACTGCAATTCTACAGATCCGGGAGCAAAGACAAGGAAAGCCTGCACAAACGGCTGCATAGGCTGCAAAAAATGCGAAAAAGTATGCAAATTCGAAGCAGTTACAATTGAGAATAATCTGGCTGCAATAGATCCTGAAAAATGCAAAAACTGCGGACTTTGCGCCAAGGAATGTCCTACAGGTGCTATTATAAACCTGAGAGCAAAGAGAAAGCCTGCAGAGCCGAAAGCGGCAGAAGCATAGTATGGTTAATGCGTAGAAGTATTAATTAACAGAATTAAGGTAAGAAAAAAGAACTCTGACGATTATATCCGACAGGGTTCTTTTATTATTGACAAAATATATAGGGGGGGGGGTATACTTTAGGTGTAAAATTGAAAAGGGCAAATTTGTCGAAAGGCAGGGACGCAAAGCTATAGGGCCTGAAGCTCACAATGAGTATGGTTGCCAGTTGCACGAGTCATCGTTAAATGATAATTGTAAGGCAGGCTTTGGCATGCCTTTTTATATGGCAAAAGCAGCCCTTGAGCAGCAAATAACTTATTTAAGGAGGGTAAAAAAATGAAGAAGTTATTGGCAATAGTCATAAGTATGGCTATGATAGTGGCAATGATGCCTGTTGGGGTGTTTGCTGATGATAATGAAGCAAAAATTGGAACAACAGAGTATGCAACATTAGAAGAAGCAATTGAAGCGGCAGAAGATGGAGCAACCGTTGAATTGCTTAAAGATGTTGCACTTGAAAAGGCATTGGAAATTAAAAATAATGTAACATTAAATTTAGGTACATTTAATATTACTTCGGCTGAAAGTTTCTCAAATGATGATGACCATATGATTTATATAACAGGGGATTATACAAGAGGCTGTACCCTTACGTTAACAGGAACGACAGGGTCAATAATAGCAGATAGGGCAGAATCTTTAGGCTGTGTATATATCCAGTATAATGACTGTGGTTTTCGTATGCTGGGAGGAAATCTGGTAAATAAGAAGTCTTATGCAGTTGAGAGTGCTACACTTATACCAATTCTGAAAGAAGATCGTACTTTGGAAAAATGGGAAGCGATTAAGAATGCTTCTATTATCATCGAGAAAGGAACAATTACCTCACAAGATGGCAATGGTTCAATAGGAGCATATGGAGAAACTAATCTTGAGATCACAGGTGGAACTATCAAAAATGACCCTAGCAGTAGAGTATGCCTTTATATTTCCGATGATAGCAAGGCAGTTATCGAGGGCAAAGACACCTTAATAGAAAGTAAAAATAGCTATAGTATAGAGGTAAGACAAAGGGCAACACTTGAAATTAGAGATAA
Organism: uncultured Clostridia bacterium; assembly: GCA_934256595.1. GTDB lineage: Bacteria > Bacillota > Clostridia > Peptostreptococcales > Anaerovoracaceae > UMGS973. The sequence continues at coordinate 1,088 of CAKQOW010000015.1, read as the reverse complement.
TGCAAGAGTTGTGTCAAATGACCGGAATATTTTTGCACATGAGAACGCAACTGTGAAATTAAATCAGGCAGACATTTCAGGAACTGGATTTTTTGGTTACATAGATGCACAAGATAATGCCAAGATAAAAGTTATAGGCAAGACTAAAATAACTTCAACGCAGAAATCAGCATTTTATTTGACTGACAATAGCATTCTTGAAATTTCTGATGCAGAGCTGATTTCATACCCTGAAAGACAGGGACTTATATACTCCAGCAGCAGTGACACTGCAATAATTACTGTAACAGGCGGTACATTTACTTCCGACCCTACAGCATATATATCTAAAGTGGGTTGCTATAGCGTAGTTGAGAATAGTGCAGAGTCAATAACTTGGACAGTTGTTGCTAACCATACTTGGAATGAAGGAAAGATAACAACAGAGCCTACATATGATACAACAGGAATAAAGACCTACACTTGCACAATAGAAAATTGTGGAGCTACAAAAACAGAAGTTGTTCCTAAAAAGGAGAGACCATATGTTCCATCAACACCTTCAACACCGGCAGACAACGTAACTAACAATACTACAGACAAGAATACAACTGCTGACCTTACTCCTGCTGTTTCAGATAACAAGTCAACCACTACAGTAGACAACACTACTGCAGATAAGATTGTTGACAAGGCAGTAGCTAACAAATCAACAGAAGTAATAGTTGATGCGACAGGCAACAATACTGTAGCTTCATCAGAAGTAGCTATACCTGAAAAAACAGTTAAGGAACTGGCTGAAAAAACAGATGCCAATCTGGTTATTAAAACTGACAACGGTAAAGTTGATTTAGACAAGACTGCGCTTGAAGCAGTAGCAGAGCAGGCTGGTACAACAGGTACTGTAACACTGGTAGTTGAAACAGTTAAGACAGATGAAAACATCTGCCATGTTGATCTTAAGCTTGTAACATCAAACGGAGCAGTCAAGGACTTCAGGGGCGGTAATGTCAAGGTTACAATTAACCTTACTAAGGAGCTTGCAGCTAAGGAATTAGTATGCGTATATATTGATGACAATGGTATCTACACATTGGTAGAGGGAGTTC